>CAZVFT010000032.1:0-25152 GCA_964626495.1 uncultured bacterium | reverse complement strand
TTTGGATGCAAATATACAACTATTATCCGTTATATCATAGTTAACTTAACAGTAGTTAATAAGGTAAATTATATCGCTCCAGTAGTTCGTAATCTCCAAATCCAGCTGGATCCACAAAAACGAACGTCTTATTGATTAAATAGTATTGCCACCACTGGTAAGATTTTCCATCGGGAGCAAATAAATTTATTTCAATATTATCAGGAGGACCAAACAGGATAAATATCATCCCCATATCGGATCTCCATCCATCCTGAAAAGTTGTGAACTTATCATTTGCATATTTAACTCTCCTGTAATATTCATCCATCAATTCATTTTCAGTCGTTCCAGGTGACGGATCTTTAGCTTTCCAGAAATCCTTAAACATCTTTTCTTTCTTTTCTGGTTTCAGTTTTTTCATCTTTTTTACCTGCTTCCGTTCAGCAATATATACAAGTTGATCAACTGCATCATCAATATCATAAATGTGACTCGTCAAACCCATCCACCTTATGTCAATCACAATATCTGCGGAAGATGTTTTTTCACCCTGTTCTAATTCCAGTTCAACCTTCACTTTATTATGTAATATATGCCCAATTTCAAGCATTAAGTGATCAATGACTACAGGAATACCTGATGTTCTATGAAATTCTCGTTTTTCCACTATTTCATTATCGTCAGTACGAAACACAGCTCGCATAATATACTCACCTATCGAAATTCTTGCTTCATAGTAAATAGTTAACAGGGTATCCGTATCAGAAATTCGAGGGGGTAATTGGGGAAATCCCATCGAGAAAGGATCCTCTCTTCTCTTTTTATCGTCAATAAGAAGCAGGTCTGATAATACTACAATATCCGAAAATCGGGTTAGATCTACAACAACTTTACGACGTCCTGACTTACGTGTATCCAGGTCAGTTATTTTTACAATAACATCACATTTTGAAGGAGTAATAAAGAAAGATCTTTTTTCAAGATGATACTCTTCTGATGAAATTGTCTCAGTAAACTTCTCTGAAAAAAGAGTACCCACCCAAATATCTTCATCCAATTGATTCTCATTCTCATCCTGGATACTCACATACACTTCATACATGGCTTTGAATCCACCCTCAATGCGTAAAAATTGAATGGCTTCAAAGGGCAGTTTAATTATGACATCCAAACGGACTTTATCCTTCGAATCCGTAGGATATGCTGGTGTAATAACCGTAAAAAACGGCAACCCCAATGATCTTGGCTCACCTTTACCAGCGTGAATGGTTGATATCGTCAGAAATAAAATGAGAAATATATAACGAATAGATTTCATTTCAGATATTTTGTCCACTTGAATTTCACCAATCCACCGGGGGTTCCTAACCAGACAAGATCACTATCAATGACAATAGAGGTTACTACATTTGATGGCAACCCATCCTTCTTTCGAAATCGGTGAATTCGGTCTGACTCCACATCAAAGAGAATAGCGCCACTATTGGTTCCAAACCACATCATTTTACCTATTTTATCTGGATTTTCCAACACGGTTATAGCATTAATATATTGATCAATCAATTGTGATTTTCCTGTATAACGATTCCAATATTCCCGATTGTTATCAAAAGCGAGAATACCGTTTTCATCTCCAAAATAGACAATACTGTCGAAAGATGCTATAGCTGTAATTGGAGATATCATACCAATTGATTTCTTATTAGTAAACGGATCAACAGGGAAAATATCTTCCCCACTTATACCATATACTGTAATCTCCTCTTCATCAGGCAGCCATCGAATCAACCCAGTTTCAGCGGAAATCCAAAGATTTATTCCATCCCAGTGTATGTCATAAATGTTTATATGTCTTAAAATATTTTCAAGAATCCACTGTTTCTTCACTCGGGTTTTTGGAACAAACTTCACTATACCTTTAGGAGTACCCACATAGACATAATTCCCATCATAGTCAATACAAGAAATATGTTCATCTGGAAGTCCCTTCAATTCACTCAGATGAAACCAGTCATTTTCACTTTCATCATAGATTAGAATCCCATCAGCAAGCCCAAACCATATTTCCTCCTCAATAGATAATCCGCAGAGAATTTGGTCACCACCCTGATGGAATTCAATCCCCCAGCGATACTTTTCCCAGATACCCCGATCAAACTCAATGTACGTAATTCCTGATGTTTGAGGATTATCTGTAATCCCTCCAATCCAAAAACCATTATTCTGTTTCAGTATCATTTGAACACTAGTCTGAGCCAACCCTGTCGGTATCGGCGTTAATTGCTCCATATTTGAATCACCATAGAATGCTGGACCTCCCCAACATCCAAGCCAGATATCTCCGAACCGATCTGCATAAAGTGTTGATATAACGGCTTCTTCAAAATGTGGTCCATGTAATATACCTGATGCATTTATCCAGCCATTAGTAGCTGTAAAATCATTTAAATACGACGGGATGTTCGAAAAATCATTTAGAAGAGAACTGCCCCAGTTTACGTCGTAGCCTTCTATATTGGAATAAGGCTCGATAAGGTATCCCGACAGATGATCAACTTTCATTATCTGACTGGTGGTTAACAGCCATAGATAATTAGGACTGGAGCCAATTCCAACAATTTTTTCACCGGGTCTCAACCCAAGAATTTCCCGATTCACCAGTTCCCAGCTTCGACCACTATCTAAAGAATAATTCAATCCCTTTTGAGAAGCTCCCCATAAAAGATTTGTGGTAAAATCATAATATACCGCTGTGATATTGTCGCTGGCTAATCCTTGTGAGGAGGTTATGGGATCAGCCCAGAATCTCCCAAAAAGATGGTATCTTAAAATCCCTCCATTACTCCCAAAATAGATAAATTCATTGCCCTCACTGATGGAGGTAATGTAAGAACTGTTCCTATACGTTATCCAATCCCATGGATCATATTTGATATTTTTCTGAGAAAAGGTTGTAAAAGGATAACAAAGGCAAAAAAGAGGAAAAATAATTAGACGGGATATTCGTACCAATGTTAACTCAGGAATTGTGGTGCACGATAATTTCGTGTAGCTTTTCTTTTGAGATAGGAACTACGCCTACTTCTTCACAAACTCTACCTGCAGCATAGTTTGCCAGTGTAGTTGCTTCCATACCGGAAGCTCCTGATATATGAGCAAGGCAGAAAATCGCAATGACAGTATCCCCAGCTCCCGATACATCGTGAACTTTTCGAGCCTTTGTGGAAATATGATGATACCCTGTTGAATCAAAGAGGGTCATTCCCTTTTCACCTCTCGTGATAAGTACCATCTCACAACCTAACTTTTCTAACAATTTCTGCCCACCTTCTAAAAATTTTTCCTCATCCTCAATTTTAAAATTCAATACCGTTGCAGCTTCCTGAAGATTAGGCTTGATTAGAGTTACACCTCGATAATCTAAAAAATTGTTGATTTTGGGATCGACATAAATGGGAATCGAATGCTGACGGCAGATTTCAATCACACTATTGATCAACTCCTGGTTAAATAACCCCTTATTATAATCCTCCAGAATAAGGGCATCACAATCATTGATTTTCTTATGGATAGATTCCAACACCACACGAATCAGTTCATCACTCAAGGGGGTATAAACCTCCCAATCCGCCCTTACAACCTGTTGACTGTGGGCAATGATGCGCGTTTTGACAGTGGTTGGTCTTGAAGGATCTACAATAATTCCACTATCATCAATGCTGTTTTCAGAGAATATATTTTTCAAAATAGTTCCATTCTGATCATCACCGACAATACCGAAAATCATCACATTTGCGCCAAAGTTTGCCAGATTGCAAGCAACATTGCCTGCGCCGCCAGGATTGCTGCTGGACGATTCAATGTGTACGATAGGCACAGGAGCTTCAGGTGAAATTCTTGTCGCTTTTCCCCAGAGATAATTATCCAACATCAAATCACCAACCACCAGAATTCTCTGCTGAGAAAATCCCTTTTCTAACTGTTTGTATCTTGTAACTTTCATTTTCTCTCCAAAAGTGTGTTTCCTGTCATTTCTTTCGGAATCGGAATACCTAAATAATCTAAAATAGTGGGAGCAATATCTGATAATCTGCCCTCAAGAAGCAAGTTGTAATTGTCTTCAGGGTCTAAAACTACAAAAGGCACCTTATTAAGCGTATGGGCTGTATGAATTTCACCAGTGGAACTATCTACCATTTCTTCAAGATTACCGTGATCGGATGTGAGGAAAATTGCTCCTCCTTTCTCCTTCACGGCATTCAAGATTTCCGCAAGGGATTGGTCAATGGTTTCAATAGCGGTAATGGCAGCGTTCAGACTTCCTGTATGCCCTACCATATCAGGATTGGCAAAATTCATAATGATGCAATCGTAACGATCAGATTTGATAGCATTCAAAACTTTTTTTGCCACTTCTGGGGCACTCATTTCAGGCTGAAGATCATACGTTGCTACTTTGGGAGAAGAAACCAAAATATGATCTTCATTTAGAAACGGTGTCTCCTCTCCACCATTGAAAAAATAGGTTACATGAGCATATTTTTCAGTCTCTGCAATTCGGAGTTGCCGATATTTCTCCTGTGCCAGTATCTCGGGGAAAATATTTTTCAATGATATGGGAGGAAAAAGCACAGGGAATGGAAAACGATCATCATACGAGGACATTGTTGTACAAAATACTGGCAGATCATTATGATCAAATTCTAGGAAATCCGCATCCCCCAAACTTTTCGTTATTTGTCTCATTCGATCTGCTCGGAAATTAAACATAAGAAAAGCATCATCATCATTGATGGAATGTATCTTCCCATTTCCGTTTTTAATGATGATTGGTTTAATGAATTCGTCGGTTATTCCATCAGCATATGAATCACGTATGGCTTTCAGTGGGTCTTTTGTTATTTTCCCAGCACCTTTTCTCATGGCATTGAAGGCAATCTGGGTCCGATCCCAACGCCTGTCACGATCCATAGCGTAATACCTGCCCATAATTGTTGCTAATTCCCCAGTTTTCAGAAAAGTCATTTTCTCAATAGTTTCCTCAACATAACCAATGCCGGCTGTTGGAGAGGTATCTCTACCGTCGGTAATGGCGTGAAGAAAGACCCTATCTATTCCGTTTTCTCGTATTATCGAGAGGAGAGAAAATAGATGATTGATATGGCTATGCACACCACCATCAGATAAAAGACCGATAAGATGTAAGTTCACTCCGTTGGATTTCACATAATTTAACAGGTCAATGAATTCAGGTATATCTTTGAACTGGTTTTTTTCGATTGAATGATTGATCCTCACAAGATCCTGTTTAACAATCCGACCTGCTCCAATTGTCATATGTCCCACTTCAGAATTTCCCATTACTCCATCAGGAAGTCCAACCGCTAAACCAGAGGTTTCCAACCGGGAACATGGATAGTTCTCTATTAGATCATCCAGAACGGGGGTTTTCGCAATTTTGAAAGCATTAGCTTCAGATTCATTCCGC
Organism: uncultured bacterium; assembly: GCA_964626495.1. GTDB lineage: Bacteria > Fidelibacterota > Marinisomatia > Marinisomatales > CAZVFT01 > JACNLN01. The sequence goes on along the minus strand of CAZVFT010000032.1, from coordinate 19,682 downwards.
AGTCCTAATCCATCAATAATGATTAAAATAAATTTCATGGCTTAGTTACACCTCTTCCTGTGCGGGTTTCGGACGCAGGAAGATCGCCAAAACAATATACAGTATTAATACAACTCCACTGCTAACAAAAGTACCAAACAGCCATATAAAACGTACTATCGTCGGATCAACATCAAAATACTCTGCTACTCCGCCACAGACACCTGATATTTTTCGATCGGTGGAAGATAAATGCAGGGCTGACTTGACTTGAGAATAGTCTCCCTTTTTAAATAGCTCAGGTTTACGAATGTAGAAATAATAACCAGCTCCCAACAATAATATGATTGAAATTATCCAACTCCCCATAAATTTCCAGATTTGGTTCCAAAACAGTTGAAAGAAATGGTGATGTTGAACGATAAAAAATAAAGTAAAAAGAATAATTATTGGTATCCATACTGTAGAGCGTCTATGATCCTTTTTGGTTCCTTTAGCTTCTGGAATGATGACCATACCAATGAGGTATGCAATAATTCCAGATCCACTAAAAAGAGTAAAAAGGAACCAGATAATTCGAACAATCTTTGAATCAATATCGAAATATTCAGCAATACCACCACATACCCCAGCAATGACTCGATCATCCAAAGATTTGGATAATTTCTTATAACTATTCATCATACTGACCGAGTGACATCAGGTGTACTTCCACGCTTTCAGCCAAAGCGGATAAATTATATCCTCCTTCCAAACTGGAGAGCAATTTCCCGTTTGAAACTTCATTGGCAAGTTTGACCATAATTTGACTCATTTCACGATACGCATCCGTGGAAAGTTCCATACCTGCTATAGGATCGAGCTGATGTGCATCGAATCCCGCCGATAAAATAATCAATTCAGGGGAAAATTTCATTACAATATCAGGAATCTTATTCTGAAATATATCCAGATACTCTTTATCTCCACATCCTACTGATAATGGAAAATTGGTGGTGGTTCCCAATCCTTCCCCGTAGCCAGTTTCCTCCTGACTACCTGTACCCGGATAGAAGGGGTATTGATGAATACTAATATAAAAAACATTTGGATCTCTTTCAAAAATATGTTGCGTACCATTTCCATGATGAACATCCCAATCGAGAATCAATACTTTCTGGATTTCATAATGGGATTGGGCATAGCGAGCAGCTATAGCTACGTTGTTGAATAAACAAAATCCCATAGCTGTATCAACTTCTGCGTGATGTCCTGGAGGTCTAACGGCACAAAAAGCGGTGTTTAGCTTCCCTGTAAAGAGACCATCAACCGCTTCCGCCATACCTCCCGCCGCCAACAACGCAACCCTGTAGGAATCAATACAGATTCCCGTATCTCCAGAATCAAGGTATGAGTAACCCTTTTCACAAGTTGCTTTAACATGCTTAAGATAATAATCAGGATGAACTAATTTAAGAATTTCATGATTGGCTGAGGTTGGAGAAATCCATTCCAGTTTTTTCCACATAGGAGATTTCTGTAACCGGTTGACAATTGATGTAAGTCTCTGTGGAGACTCAGGATGCCCTGTCCCTGTCAGATGGTTGAGGTAATCTAGAGTATAGATAAAACCTGTTCTATTCGGGGACATAATAAAAAGAACGATTTATTTTTTATAAGATCGAACCTTTGAAATATGTCCATTATCCAAATAAACTACCACAGTTGCAAAATTCCGAAGAGAATTGGCCTCAGTAGTGGATAGAATCACCGTCGTTCCCCTTGATTTTACAGTGTTTAGAATTCGTCGGTTGAACTCCCTTTTGAGTTTCGTATCAAAGTTCATCCCATAATCGTCAATGACCAGTACTTTCGGGTCTGATTCTATAACAGAAATGAGATGAACCCGATACCGTAATCCAGACGAAAGCTCATCCATCAGGAGATCCCACTCACTCGAATGGCGAGGTTTATTGAAGTAATTTTGTTTAATTTCTTCACATTTTTCTGGAACATTTGCGCTGAAAAAATCACGAACTTTTCCTTTATACCTATCAACCTCATCAAGAACACTGATATCTTTGGGAAATTTTACTTTCCCCAGCCAGCTTTTCTGATAAGGATCTTTCTCATAAAATACCTGACCCTCGGTAGGAACAAGCCTACCAGTAAGTGCTTTAAGCAGGGTGGTTTTCCCAGAACCTGTACGTCCAACGACACCATAAATCGTACCCCGATGGAACTTAAAGTTGGAAATTTTCAAAGCAATTCTATCATTGTAGGCAACCGTTACATTTTTCAATTCAAAAATTGGCACTTGAATTCTATTCATAATACTCTCCTTCTTAAACTTGTATACATGATTTTTTATTCAACAGAATCATATCGGTTGTATTACAAGGTATGGGGGGTAAAGAGAAGAGCTATTGTTGGACTTCAAGCCAACGTTCAGCGTCTAAAGCTGCCATACAGCCACTTCCTGCTGCAGTGATGGCTTGTCGGTAAATATAATCCTGAACATCCCCAGCTGAAAACACACCCTCAACTGAGGTTTTAGTCGAACCGTCTTTCGTGATAATATAACCTCTGGAATCCATATCCAGTTGTCCCTTAAAAAGGGATGTATTGGGAACATGACCGAGAGCGAAAAACAGACCGTCACAATTCACATCACGAGTCTCATTTGTTACCGTATCCCGTAGAATAACACCTGTTACACCAGTATTTTCTTTCCCAACCACTTCTTCAACGACAGCATTCCAGATAATATTAATCTTGGGGTTTTGAAAAACCCTTTCCTGCATAATTTTTGAAGCCCTAAGCTCATCTCTGCGATGGACAATGGATACCTTAGAGGCAAATTTAGTTAAAAAGATCGCCTCTTCCATAGCGGCATCACCGCCCCCAACCACGAGGACTTCCTTACCTTGATAGAAAAATCCATCGCACGTAGCACAAGCAGAAACACCCTTTCCCATAAATCTTTTCTCCGACTCCAGACCCAATAATTTTGCGCTTGCTCCCGTAGCAATTATGAGTGTTTCTGATTTATAAAGTTCATTACCTACCCATACTTTAAATGGCCTTTCAGAAAGGTCAACCCTGGTAACTTGTTTAAATAAAACATCAGTCCCAAACCGTATCGCCTGATTTTTAAATAGCTCCATTATTTCGGGACCCATAATACCTTCAGGAAAACCAGGATAATTCTCTACTTCCGTAGTTATCGTTAGTTGTCCACCGGGTTGATCCCCCTCAAAAAGAAGGGGACTCATATTTGCTCGGGCTGTGTATATTGCCGCTGTTAATCCAGCGGGACCCGAACCAATAATAATGACCTTTCTTACGTCCATTTATTTTATCACCCTATCTAACATTTTGGTGATGTTATTTTTCGACACCGCACCGACAATCTGGTCCGAAACAGTACCATTACTAAATGTGAGTAGCGTCGGTATGCCACGTATTCCGTATTGCATTGCTATGTTCCGGTTTAAATCCACGTTTAACTTCCCCACTTTCGCTTTACCTTTATATTCTGTGGCAATTTCTTCCACAATGGGGCCGATTACCTTGCACGGACCACACCATTCAGCCCAAAAATCCACAAGAACTGGTACATTAGACTGAATTACCTCTTGCTCAAAGTTTGCATCATTAAATTCGAGCGTATTTTGACTCATAAAACCTCCTCAAATAACATTCAATTCATCAAATATCGACAAGAAAATATACAAAATAATTTAAAAAATACCACTCCAGTAAATAATAATTCAAGGTACCAATCTCAAAAATCGACGTTTTCCAACCTTGAGAATCACTTTCTTCTTGACACTGATTGTATAGTGAAAATCTGTTATTTTCTCACCATCCAACCTAACTGCTCCCTGTTCCACTAATCGGCGTCCTTCCCGTTTTGAATTGACTAACCCCGAATCAATCATTACCTGCAACAGAGCAACTCGTTCAGATCCAATCCGATACTCTTCAATGGATTCAGGAATATCTTTTGAAATAAATATTCGATCAAACTCTTTCTCTGCTTCTAACGCAGCTTTCTCCGAGTGATATATCGTTACAATTTCCCGAGCTAAACGACGTTTTAGATCACGCGGATTGACGGATTTATCCATTAACTGTTGTTTGATTATAGACAGCTCAGATGGAGAAACTTCAATAGCGAATTCAAAATAACGTTCTATGAGCATATCAGGAATTGACATGGTCTTTCCGTACATCTCATTAGGACTTTCAGTAATTCCAATGTAATTCCCATATGATTTGGACATTTTTTCAAGACCATCCGTCCCCTCAAGAAGAGGGGTGGTAATAATAACCTGAGGATCTTGATCATAAGCTCTTTGCAGGTTTCGCCCTACAATGAGATTAAACTTTTGATCCGTTCCACCAAGTTCTACATCAGCTTTCAGTTTTACCGAATCCATCCCCTGAGCAAGTGGATATAAAAATTCGTGTATGGAAATGGGAACTCCATTTCTATAACGATTCTCAAAATCATCCCTTTCCAACATACGGGCAACGGTGTAGTGTCCTGCTAACGTAATGACATCCTTGAAGGACATCTCACCTAACCATTCTGAGTTAAATACAATCTTTAATTTATCTCTATCAAGGATAACTGACGCCTGTTCTACGTAGGTATTTGCATTTTCACGCACTTCCTGATATGTCAGCTGAGGTCGGGTTTTACTTTTCCCAGACGGATCTCCAATCATTCCGGTAAAATCTCCAATCACGAGCACTGCTTGATGTCCAAGATCCTGAAAATGTCTCAATTTTCTCAACACAATGGCATGTCCAATGTGAAGATCAGGTACGCTTGGATCGCACCCAAGTTTAACAATGACAGGTTCGTCTTTTGCTTTTGCATACTCCAGTTTTTTTATTAGTTCTTCTTCAGAGATAATCTCCTCTACTCCTAGACGAATGAGGTCCATTTGTTCGTTTATGGATGGAATTTTCCCCATTATAATATTCTTCTCCTTTTTAACTCTTTCGCCATTGCTCTCTTATGATCCTGTTCGGCAATAGCAGCTTTTTTATCGAAGGTACGTTTCCCTTTTGCTACAGCAAGTTCAACTTTTGCAAGTCCACCTTTTAAGTATACTGATAAAGGCACTAAGGTATTTCCTTTTATGGTAACTTTTCGTGATAATCTTTTTATTTCCTGTCGGTTTAACAACAACTTTCTGTCTTGATATGGTTCATGTTGGGCGTATCCCGTGTGTGAATAGGGCCCAATGTGCATTCCAATTAAAAAGACTTCTCCTTCGCGAATCACGGCATATGCATCCTTTAAATTTGCTCTGCCTTCTCGCAAACTTTTTATCTCACTACCTACTAGCACAATACCTGCTTCAAGGCTTTCCAGGATGTAATAATCGTGACGAGCCTTACGATTTTTAGTAATTATCTTTTTTTCATTCTTCATTACAGGTAAAAGTTAATCTAAAATTTCGTATACTGAGAATAATTATTCACACAATATTATCTGTTCACTAGTTTATTATGGGATTTTCTAAAATATGTATGTAAAAAAAGGAATGTCGGGGTGGCGGGATTTGAAGACTCGTCGTAGGCAAGCCAACGGTTACGCCGAGGCCCCACGACCTTCCCGACTTGTCGGGGTGGCGGGATTTGAACCCACGACCTCATCGTCCCGAACGACGCGCGCTAACCGGACTGCGCTACACCCCGAAGTAAAAATTCAAAATTCTAATATACAAAAACCAAGTGTTAAGAGTCCAAGATTAAGTTCAATATGTATAACCCATTAAAAAAGTTAGACTAATTTAACAATCATACATTTTTTATGACACAAAATCAGTTTGTTTTCAAGTCTAATTTTTTCTACATCATGATTAATAATTTTCCTGTTGTTGTAAGAATTGTAACCACCGTTGCACTCAGAATAAGCCCTAGTAAAATAGCAAAAACGGATTTTCTATAGACAAGTCCGAAAATGAATGCTGCAACACACCCTGTCCAGGCACCTGTTACAGGTAATGGAATCCCTACAAAGAGAACCAATCCCCAGAATTCAAATGTTTCAATCAGTTTCCCTTTCCGTCGAGTTCGAGCAAACAGCCAAGAAAAAAAGCGATCCCACAATTTCCATTGTCGAAGCCACCTTGATACAGGTTCCAAAAATAAAAGAATAAATAAAGCGATGACGTAGTTCCCTGCAACAGACCAGAAATAGGCGGAGTACCACTCCAGTCCACCAAAGGTCATTCCCCAAGGAAGGGCTACCCTGAGTTCAGTAATGGGTAACATTGCTAGGAAAAATGTGATCAATTGGGGGTTACGGACAGATTCCTGAAAAAATGAAATAACAGCGTCTACCATCTACTCTTCAACCTTTCTCATTTCCTCATTTCTCAACATTAACCCTTACCCAACATTTATTAAGTTGATATGTAGAACATAACCAGAATAATTTAATCTCGATTGATTAAGATTACTCATCTTACAACCTTGAAAAATATAATCAAATAAGGGATTAAATATCCACTTGTATTTTTACGTGGAATAATGCTGCGGGGAAAATAATATACTTACTTATGCCGATATACAATTCTTCCCCGTGTTAAATCATATGGAGAGATTTCAAGTGTGACAGTATCTCCAGGAAGTATTTTGATAAAATGTTTTCTCATTTTCCCAGCGACGTAAGCCAGAACCTCGTGCTTTTTTCCGCCTATTTCAACCTCGACACGAAACATAGCATTCTTAGCTGCCTCTTTTATCACACCATCGATGGTGATTGGTTTTTCTTTTGCCATTAACTTGATACTATAGTTTTATCGACTAATATTACCTCTTGGTTAATTTTAATTTACAAAATTGCTTTTTATTAAACACGGGATAAATAAGAAATAACAAAAGTCCCTTGTAGAGGACTTTTCTTTTCTAGTCAGGCGTCTGACTGGTCGGAGCGGCGGGATTTGAACCCGCGACCCCTTGAACCCCATTCAAGTGCGCTTCCGGACTGCGCCACGCTCCGAAATTAATGATAAACTATAGATCAACCAGTTTTCAAAATGTCAAGTATACTTTGAAGTTCTTCCTTAATTGATGTTAGCAGATTTTTATACCTCAATTCATCCTTAGAATTTAAAACAGATTCTTGATCTTCAGTTTCCCCAGACTGTTGATCCACCAAAATTTGCTGTCTGGCTCCTTTTATGGTATATCCTTGATCATAAAGTAATGATTTAATTTTCAATACTTCGTCAATGTCTTTCTGACGGTAAATACGATTACCCGCACGATTCTTCTTGGGGCTTAAGGTGGGAAACTCTGTTTGCCAATAACGGAGTACGTATTGTTTCAGTCCAATTATCTTACTTACCTCGCTGATCGAGTAATATAACTTTTTAATTTCAGATTCCATACCACTAATAGTAATATACTTAAACCTTTACTTTATATTAATAAATTTATTTTATGGGTACAAGTAATAAATAAACATCGAAAATTTTACAATTATAGTTCTTCACTAATCAATCGAAAGCTTGACAGGTCCGTCAGTAGCTGGACAAGCCTATCGAGCAATTGACCAATCAGTCAATAGCCCGACTGTCGGAAGGTCGTTTGCAAATAAATTAACCACAATAATGCATGATAAACCATAAAGTAAAACCCCAGCGGACTGGGGTATCCCCATACTGATTCACCGATACTTAAGCACCAAATTAAAATTTATGAGTCGTATTTGAATATGTCATTTTGGGAGGAGACTCATTTATCAAATCGTTTTGGTTTATTCCGGGTCCGGGGCTTATTCCGGTTATAAGGTTTTTTATGATATCCATGGTATTTTTCGCGAGGTTTACTATCACGGTCTTTTGAACTATATTGAGGACGCTCTATTAACGCTTTACGGCTCAGATCGATTCTACCAAAATTATCCACTTTTATGACTTTAACCTCGACTGTATTACCCACCTTGATTACATCTTCTACCTTTTTGACATGCTTGTGTTCAAGTTCGCTAATGTGAACCAGTCCTTCTTTACCTGGAGTAATTTCAACAAATGCACCAAAATCGGTAATCCGTTTTACAATACCTTTGAAGACCATACCCACTTCAGGCTCGATAATTATCCCTTTGATCATCTCTTTTGCTTTATTGCAACTTTCAAGTGAAACGGATGAGACAAGAACAGACCCGCTTTCGTCATCTACCTCGACTTCAGCACCGGTTTCAGCAATAATACTGCGAATTGTACGACCACCGGGTCCGATGATTTCACCAATCTTATCAATAGGAACACTGACACGAATAATTTTGGGGGCAAATTCAGAAATACTCTCTTTAGCCATTTCGATTTTCTCATCCATCAATTTCAATATGTGTAATCTTCCCTCCTTAGCCCGTTGGAGAGCATCTGCTATGATATCCTTAGAAATCCCTTTAATCTTGAGATCAAGCTGAATAGTTGTAATACCATCTTTCGTTCCAGCTACTTTAAAATCCATATCTCCAAAATGATCTTCAATTCCTAAAATATCCGTCAGCAGAACATACTTCTCTTCGTTGGTAACTAATCCGATCGAAATACCAGCAACGGATTTTTTAATGGTCACCCCACCATCCATAAGTGCTAGAGAACCAGCACATACGGTTGCCATTGAAGAAGAGCCATTTGACTCAAGAATATCTGACACAACACGAATGGTATATGGAAAATCCTTGTGAGATGGTAACACACTCCTAAATGCCTTTTCCGCTAAAATTCCATGACCGACTTCTCTCCGTGAAACTCCTCTCATAGGTCGTGCTTCTCCCACACTAAACGGCGGAAAGTTGTAATGGAGCATATACTGTTTTTTATAATCCCGATCAACATCATCAATAAATTGCTCATCACGTTTGGAACCCAGGGTTACTGTTGATAAACTCTGCGTCTCCCCTCGAGAAAACAAGGCACTACCGTGAGCTCTTGGAAGAATTCCTAATTTTATATCAATAGGTCTGATTTCCTCCATATCACGACCATCCATTCGTTTTTTCTCGGTAAGTATCCCATTCCTCATGTCATCCCTGACTATTTCGTGTATGACATTTTTGATATTGTCCTCCTGTTCAGGATACGATTCTGCAAGATCATTAACGGTTTGTTCAATAATATTATCCAGACTCGATCTCCTATCTTTTTTATCACTTATCATATTGATATTATGCACTTCATCTATACACCGCTTCTCAATCTCTTTTATCAACGAATTGTCAATCTCTTCCTTGTCAAATACCCTCTTTTTAATACTCAATCCTCTCAAAAAGTCGTATTGTAAATCGATTATTTCCTTGATCACTTCCAATCCGTATTCAATACAAATTAGAAACTCATCTTCACTGATTTCATCCGCCTCACCTTCCATCATAACGATGGATTCTTTATTACCAGTTAATATGAGATCAAGTTTACTGGACTCCAGTTGAGAGTAAGTGGGATTTAAAACGGGTCTACCATCAATAAACCCTATTCTAACACAAGCTATGGGTCCATCCCACGGAATATCCGATAACATTAAAGCAGTTGAAGCACCAATGCTTGCAAGAATATCGGCAGGATTTTCCTGGTCCGTTGATAAGACATTAATGATCACCTGTGTTTCACAACGGAATCCATCAGGAAACAGAGGTCGGATTGGCCTATCCGTCAAACGGGCAGCCAGAATCTCCTTTTCACTGGGTCTACCCTCCCTTTTAAAAAAACCACCTGGTATTTTCCCGCCGGCATAGGATTTTTCTCGATACTCAACGGTTAGAGGAAAAAAATCGATTCCCTCCCTTGGTTCTGTCGATGCATTTACAGTTACCAGCACTATTGTATCACCATAACGTACCGTCACGGATCCTGCTGATAATTTCGCCATAATACCCGTCTCAAGCGTCAGATCTCTTCCACCTAATTCAATACTTTTTCGTCTTATGTTCATTACTTATTTAACCTCGTATTTTTAATTCACTAATTAATGTTTGATAACTCTTGAAATCTCTTCTTCTTAAATATTTTAAGAGCTTTCTCCTTTTACTCACCATTTTAATAAGGCCACGTCTTGAATGATGGTCCTTTTTATGTTTATCAAAATGTTCCATTAGTCCCCTAATGCGTGCTGTAAGCAATGCAATCTGAACTGTAACAGAACCTACATCGTTATCGCTTTTACTATATTTCTTGATTATTTCTTGTTTTTGTTCTTGTGTTAATGGCATTTTTCCTCCTCAGTGTAAATTTCTAATCGGTTAAGGCAATATTCCTTATCCCTTTCTAATTGCTTTTTTAATTCCCCAGGGGATTTAAATTTTTGTTCATCTCGAATTCTTTCAAGAAATTGAACTTCGATAATTTCTCCATATAGTTCCTTTGGAGGCTCTTCAAAGAAATGAACCTCCAGAACAAATTCTCCTTCTCCAAATGTGGGGCGATAGCCAATGTTACACATCCCATAAAGACATTTATCGTTAACAAGACCCCGGGTAAAATAAACCCCATTCTTTGGCAGTAGCTGTGTTGGATTTTCAGGAATAAAATTTGCAGTGGGGTAATGTAATCTGTGCCCTCTCCCTACCCCATGAACAACCGTTGCCTTAAATCCAAAAACCCATCCCAGTTCAAAAGAAGCTCGTCGAACATATCCATCCTGAATCAAATCACGTATGTGACTGCTGCTGATTATTTCCTCCTGATCTTTTATAGAATGAACTATTTCAACACGAAACTGACCACGGTGTTCATATTCCATCAAAATATTTGCATTTCCCTCTCGATTATAACCAAAATGGTGATCGCACCCAATAAAGATCTTACTTGGGTGAAAGTAGTTTATAATAACATTGTTGATGAACTCTTCCGCTGTTGTTTTTGAAAAGGTTTTATCAAATGGAATTATCAAAGTAACATCCACTCCCATTTTCTCAAGTAATTCAATTTTTTTATCAATGCTAATTAATGTTTCAAACTTGTCAGCATATTGAGTTATTAATACCTGTTTCGGATGTGGATCAAATGTAATTACAACAGATTTTAAATTGAGAGTGCGAGAAGTTGTTACAACTTTGTTAATGATCGCCTGATGTCCCCTGTGCAATCCATCATATGATCCAATTGTCAGGATACTTTTTCTCAATGGATTTAGACTATCTATACTTCGGTAAATATCCATTCCTTTTCCAAATCCTCAATTCGATGACAATCAGCCAGTCTTATAGTTCCTATCCTAGTTCGAACGAGATGAATCAAATGTCCTACTGTTCCTAATGCTACAGCAATATCCGACCCAAGTTGACGGATGTATGTTCCCTTCGAACAATCAACTGAGAAACTAATTTTATCACCAGAAAAATCTTTTAATTTTAATGATTTGATCTCAATTATCACCGGGTTTCGATCAACCTTAATATTTTTCCTGGCATATTTGTATAATCGTGTGCCATTTACCTTTTTTGCGGAATACATAGGAGGAACTTGTGAAATTACCCCCGTAAATCGTTCGAAAACGTCCTGAATCTTTTCCTTTGATAAAACCGGTATGGGGCTTTTACTAATAACTCGCCCTTCTACATCTAAGCTGTCTGTTTCAATCCCAAGTTTTAACACGGCTTCATAGGTTTTATCCTGTTGAGAAATCGTGGTTAATTCCTTTGTAGATGACCCCAAACCCAGCACCAGAACACCTTCAGCAAATGGATCTAATGTTCCAGAATGTCCCACTTTTTTCTCATCAGAAATAGCACGAACTTTTTTTACGACATCAAATGATGTCCAACCTTCTGGTTTATAAACTGGTATTATCATTAATTATCCTGATCAGAACGATGAATCCGGGAAAATAATCGTTCTATCTTTTCAGCTTCGGCAAACGTTTCATCATAAAAAAAACGCAAATCAGGAACAGTTTTACTTGTGATTTGTGAACCAAGGTGCTTTCTGATTAATTTCTTTCGTTTACTAAAATATTCAATAATTATTTCAGGAGCATTTTGATTGCTAAGGGAGCTTAAATAAACCTTTGCTAATTTTAAATCCTTCGTAACCAATACCTTCGTAACTGTAATCAATCCAATATTCGAAGTATCGAGCTCCCTCAGAAATATTTCAGCAAGTAATTTTTGTAATTCATGACCATATCTATTACTTCTGCTGTAGGGTTTTATTCGCATTATTGTACAACTAATTATTTTAACCTGATCTATTCATCAGGGCTCGCCATAGGAGGCTACGGACTCCCCGTGGCGGGATGCCCAGGGCCGAGGCCCACGAAGGCACTAAGACACAAAGGATTAATATGAATGGTTTTATAGGAAAAACGATTTGTCATTTTTTCTTCATAAATTTCATAATCCCATTTATCCTTATCTTCTTTTATTTAAATACTTCTTCGAGTCTTTGTGTCTTTGTGGTGAATTTTTCAGGTTAAAGAATACAAAACTAGGAGAGGGTTTGCTTTATTTTTTTCTCAGCATACGTTATAATGATATCACCCTCTTGAAATTTATCAACGTTATCAATACCGATTCCGCATTCTTTCCCTTCCTTTACTTCCTTAATATCTTCCTTATATCTTTTTAATGATGTAATAGTACCTTCATAAATTACTTCATCGTCTCTGATTACCCTCGCTTTATCATTACGATTAATTTTTCCTTCAATCACCTGACTTCCAGCAATGAATCCCAGCTTGGAGATTTTAAATACTGTTTGAACTTCAGCTCTACCAAGTGTTTCTTCAACAACTTCAGGTTCAAGAAGACCTTCAAGTGCCATTTTAATCTCATTAACAACATCATATATCACGTCGTATAGGCGAATCTCTATACCTTCATTTTTAGCAAGTAATTTAGCATTAGAATTCGTTTTTACACTAAAGCCAATAATTATCGCTTCCGAAGCAGAAGCTAAAAGCACATCAGATTCTGAGATCATCCCCACACCTGTGTGAATGACATCAATTTTTACCTCTTCACTTCGGATATTTGAAAAGGCATCTACAAGAGCTTCAATCGATCCATCCACATCGGCTTTAATAATCATAGGCAGGGTTTTCACCAATCCCTCACGGACTTCCTTAGAAAATTGATCAAGAGATTTGGTGCTGACTCTCTGTCGTTCAATTTCTCTGTGGATTCGAGCTCGGTCATCGGCAATTCGTTTGGCTTTTTTCTCGTCAGAAATAACAGTAAAAAGATCCCCAGCCTGGGCTGGATTTTCAAAACCAAGCACCTGAATTGGATTGGAAGGTTTAGCTGACTTCTCCCGTAGACCACGTTCATTCAACAAAGCTCGAACCTTCCCAAAAGTATTTCCACAAACAAATGTATCCCCAATATTTAAAGTTCCTTTCTGTATCAATACTGTACCAATTGCACCGTGCCCTTTATCCAATCTCGAATCTATCACAGTTCCCTTCGCTACTGTACTGGGATTTGCTTTTAGTTCAAGTATTTCTGTTTCTAAAGCAAGGAGTTCAAGTAAATCATCAATACCTTTACCTGTTTTTGCGGAAATCTCTTTACTTTGGTATTTCCCACCCCATTCTTCCACAAGAATACCCTGATCAGACAATTCACGAAGTACCCGTTCAGGATCAGCATTGACTTTATCAATTTTGTTAACTGCTACTACTATGGGTACCTTTGCTGCGTTGGCATGGTCTATTGCTTCAATCGTCTGTGGTTTTACCCCATCATCAGCAGCAACGATCAAAATCACAACATCTGTCACTTGTGCCCCTCGAGCGCGCATCGCAGTAAATGCTTCGTGACCAGGAGTATCAATAAATGTAACACTTTTTTCATCTTCCAATTGAACTTCGTACGCCCCGATTTGCTGTGTAATACCTCCAGATTCTCCAGCTACAATGTTACTGTTTTGGATGTAATCAAGAAGCGTCGTTTTACCATGATCAACATGCCCCATAATAGTAACCACAGGAGCCCTTGGGACTGCCTTTTCAATATCCTCTTCCGTATCCTCCAGTGAAAAGATATCTTCACCCATTTCCTCTACCTGCTCAGCGCGAAACCCAAATTCATCAACGATCAGGCTAATTGTATCAATATCAAGGCGTTGGTTCATTGTTACTGTTTCACCAATCTCAAAGCATTTTGTGATCACATCAGTGGGGTTTAAATCCAAAAGACTTGCTAATTCTTGAACACTCATAAAATCTTGAACCTTTATAACCTTTTCTTCAGCTTCGACTGATGTTTCCCTTTCAATTTTAGCCCTCTTATATTTCTTTTTCTTGGTTTTAGTATCCATCTGGGCTAACGTTTTCCGAATGGTGGTATCAATTGATATTTTCTCTTTAGGCTCAAGTTTTTCCTTCTCAACTTCTTTTTTAGGTCTTGGTCGAGTTGAGTCAATTTTTGCTGCAATCTCTGAAAGATCCACTTTCCTCAGTTTTAGTTTCTTTGGTTTTGCTTTTTTCTTCTCTTTTTCTTTCTCTTTGGCTGCCTTTTTAGCTTTCTTTTCCTCAGCTTTTTTCTTTGCCTTCTCTTTCTCCTTAAGTTTTTTTATTTCCTCAGCTTCCTTACGTTCTTTCTCCTCAAGCTTCCTCTGCTCCTCAGGCATTAAAATAGTAAATTGTTTCTTTTCTTGACTCGATTGGAAGCGACGTCCGTGAATCACCTTACGAATTTTTTCTTTCCGATATCTATCAACTGACTTTCGCTCCTTTTCAAATTCTTCAATAATTAACTGATAAGCCACATCATCAACGGGACTCATATGACTGTTAACTTTGATTCCGTTTGCCATCAAAAGTTCAATAATCTCTGTGTGAGAGATATTAAGCTCTTTTGCAATCTGAAAAATTCTTTTCTTTTTTGTTACTGTTTCAGCCAATGATATCCTCAATCTTCTTTCTTATTGTTCATAATAATCAAATTTCTATCTCTACTTATCCTGAATTATTCGCCACCCCGATACGGTCATACTTCCCTACCTACCCGAAAGATGTCAGGCGGGCAGGGCAGGCAAAAGGCACAAAATTCACAAGACACTGATAACAAGAGAGTTACAATGGATATCATAAATATTTTTTGTAACGTTATTTTTAACATCATTTTATCTTTTTTCTTCCTGCCTGCCCGAGGTAGACGGGCCCGCCACCAACGATTAGGTGGGGTGGGCGTGAAACTTCGCGATCTTCGTGGGCCTCGGCCCTGATTAATTAATGAGGTTATTTCACTTCGTCACTTATACTTATTTCGTTTGAGGATTCCTCCTGCTCAGTTTCTCTTTCCTGTAAGGTTTCCATATAAGTATCAATCTTTTCAACCAATTTATCAAGAGTTTTATCACCAATTCCTTTTATATCTAAGATAGCATCTCTCGGCGAATTCATAAGATCCTGAACTGTGTGAATATGTGATTCGCCAAGTATCTCCAATATTCTGGGAGTAATACCTGTAACCTGTTCAAGAGAGATCGGTTTCCCAGCCTCTTTGTCAGCTGCATACTCGGATTTCTTAACTACGTCAATTGTATATTTTGTTACCTCCGATGCCAAATTAACATTTTGGTAATTTTTCCCCACTGCTGATTCAATATCTTCATCATCGAAGACTGCAAGACAATATTTTTTTTCGTCGTCAATATACAAATCAATGGGTTTTGACGGAGCTAACGCTCGAGAAACCAACACCTCCGGCTGGGTACTATAATTAATGACATCAATTTTTTCACCATTTAACTCACGAACAATAGCTTGAATACGGCTACCCCGCATACCAACACAAGCTCCAACGGCATCAATTCGTTTGTCGGATGATTTCACAATTATCTTTGCTCGATCCCCTGGAGACCGAGCTATAGAAAGAATCTCAATAATGCCATCCTCAATCTCTGGGACTTCCATCTCAAATAGTTTGTATAAAAATTGATTATCACTCCTTGATATGACAATTTCGGGACCCTTTGGAGTCATTGTCACAGATTTTACAAGAGCATGGATGGTATCACCTCGTCGATAATGTTCCAATTCAATCTGTTCCTCTTTGGACATTCTAAGCTCACATTGATCAATATACACATACACATTATCCCGGTGAATTTGTCTTACATCGCCAATAACAATCTCATTAACACGATTTAGATATTCCTCATACACATTTTGTCTTTCAATATCACGAATTTTCTGAGCCAGCAGTTGTTTTGCCGCAGAAACTAATCTTCGCCCAAACCGGAGTGGATCAATAAGTTCAATAAATGGATCTCCTAATTCCAGATCAGGTTCCACCTTTAACGCCTTTTCAAGCTCAATCTCATGCACAGGATCATTTACTTCCTCGACTACTGTTTTTTCCTGATAAATTTCAATTTCTCCCTTATCAATATTGACAATAACGCTGCAATTCAGGGAATCCCCATATTGTTTTTCAACTAAAGATAAAAAGAGGTTTTCTATGATTGTCCCTAATTCAGTTCGATCAATATTTTTTTCTCTCGCAATGCTGGAGAAACTCTCTATCAATTCTTGACTTCTCAATTTAACCTCCTACTCATATATCTATTAAAGCAAAATTTTTCCATATTCAATTTTTTCAAATGGTATTTCATACGTGTTATTATCAGATTCAATCTCAAGGAAATCATTCTCAAAATATTTTAAAACTCCCTCCATCGGATTCGGTAATTCCTGGATAGTATGAAATATTCTCATTTTACGATTAACATTACGTTGATACTGAAACCACTCCGTCATTGGATAATTCAACCCGGGAGAGGTAACTTCAAGAGAGAAATTATCAGAAATCAATTCATTCAATCTCTTCGACTTCTGGATAACCTTACTCAATTCAGTAATTTGATCCAACGAGATTCCTTCTACTGTATCAACAATCACTTTTAATGATCTCCCTCGATTATCAGGGATTTTACATTCCATAAGAATAGCACCAAAATTCTTTACAATATCTTTTATTATTTCTTCAATTATCATACGATTTACCATCGTAAAAACGTCTAATTTACAAAAAAGTGGGTCTGTCAACCCACCTCAGCGACCAAAAATTTACTCGGAAATCAAGAATTATCCAAAGTAATTTCCGAATATTTTATTCAATATCTACATTATTCACAATCCCTTGTTTTCATCAACTATATATCAATCTGTTAGTATCTGTATTCTCCCTCTTATCTCATCGATCGCACCTTGCATATCCCGAGGAAGGTTTTCTTCCCCTGATAATTCATGGACCTTAACATTGGCTTTATTGAACTCTCCCACTTTCACATAATTTAAGATTGAATTCAATACATTGCTCCGTCTCTGATAGGTTCCTTCACATATTTCAGATGCCTGTTCATAATACTCCGCCGCCATTGAATAATCACCATCTTTTTCGTAAGTATAGGCAATTTTACTGAGAACGCCACATTCAAGATCCGGGTTATCCGCACTGTTTAGATAGTCACTAAAATATTGTCTCGCTCGAATAAAATCTTCTTGTTCCAGAGAAATTAAACCGAGATAGAATAATACTTCTGAACCATCAGATGTGTTTGGATATTCTGAGAGTATCGGTTCAAGTTGCTGCCTGGCTTCTTCAAATTCCTCAATTTGAATACTGATAAGTGCCTTTCCAAGCATCCTGGATGCATCATGTTCTGATGTTATCTTCAATTTTATTCCAACCCAGACTACTACCACAACTGCAATTACTATTCCTATAAATGTAATGAGCCTTCTTTTATTGGCTTCATAATACTGATTTATCTGATAAAGCGTTTCTAATAGAGGATCATGTTTGATCTCTTTCTTTGTGAATTTTTTCTTTGGTCTCAACATCACTATTCCTATTTATTATTAGTTTGAATTATTTGCCACTAAGAGCGCGAACTAACTCTAAGTATTGATAATAATATGGTTAGCGGAAACATATCATCCTATCCTAATTAATTCATCAGTCCACGAATTACACGAATAAACCCTGTGGAATAAATCGGAGATTTAGCTTCGCCATTCAACAGGATAAACACTAATATTACGAAGGTTACAGAAATTGGTCATAAAAAATACTTTTCGTAATTTTAAAACAACAATATGTTATAACTGCCATAATATCAATACTTTGTGTTTCTCTGTGTCCTCTGTGGTGAATAATTACCATGCTATATTATTTTAGGATTGAAATTATTAATTTTATTCGAAAATGGTTTAATATCATTCGTGTAACTTCGCTAACTTTGCGGTTAATGAATTAATGAGGTTAATTTGATTATAACTTAATAAAACCGATAACTTTTCGATTAAATTCTTTGGGCTTTTCAATTGGTGCGAAATGGGTTGCCTCATTAATCACGTAAATATCCGAATTGGGGATAGATTGGTGTAATGTTAGAGTATGATCATATTTCACCACGTCATTTTCACCAACAATTATCATCGTAGGAATCTCAATTTGTGTTAAATCATTTCGAGTCCAATTGGGTAGAGTTAACCACATTTCCTTCACTTTTCTTCGAAAATCCTGCCATCTATTAGGAGTTGGGGATAATCGTTTATACCATTTGGAAGCTTCTTTATCCCAATCATTGGGGGTGTCACTCTTTGCAAAATTGATAATTTCTTCTGTTAATCCTGATGGATTGAAATTCGACCCCGTTAGTATCAATTTTTTAACAAGATCAGGATATTCAATAGCCATTTGAATTCCAATATTTCCACCATCTCTCCAACCAACAACACTCACATTATCTATTTGTAGGTGGGATAGTAATTGTTTCATATCAGATGCAAGTAATGAGTAATTCAATCCTACATCTGAATCCGAGGATCTACCGTGTCCCCGACGATCTGGGGCAATCACCCTGAAATGTTTAGAAAATGCTGGAATTTGCTTGTAAAAGCTCTCAATAAAAGCAAATCCACTGTGAAGCAATAAAATGGGCTCTCCACTTCCATGGATCTCATAGTACATCCGTATATCATTGATATCCAGATAGTAACCTTCTAAATCATTAACAAACAGAGATGCCCAGGCAATATCAGGTGTAATTTTATCGGTGGATTCACGCGTAAACAGAACAACGATCATTAAAATAATCGCAATACCAATAAGAAAATATTTAGCCGATTTCATTTTATTCCCTATCCTTAACTGGCCTATTACTAAGATTGATTATTAATTATGTTATGCACATCACAAATTATTTTGGATATGTAATCCAGACTCGATTAGAACGAGTTATTTACTTTTTCAAAGTAACAAACACATTAATAAATTTATCTACGATAACATGAATATTCAATCAAATTAGTCTATCTCCAAATATAAAAAGAAAGTCCACAGGTTTATGAAATCGCAAATATTTTAGATTATCCCAACAATATCAGGGTGATGATTGCAGAAGAATATCTACAGATTTTCTAATAAAATATTTGAATAAATATTTGAGTTTCAAGTTAATTCAACAGCGTGATCCGTCGCCAACTTGCCTTTCATATCGACAGAGAAGACAGGTCCCGGAACGGGTCGGTTAGTGGATGTTGGTGCCCAAATGTCCCGCTCGGCGATCCGCCAGCCGGCGGAATCACCGACGGGAAACCACAAGAAAATAAAAATTCCTATACGATAAAATTAATTACGCAGGTTTTCCTGAACCGCCCAAAATGGTAAATATTAACATAAGAAATCACTAGTGTCCGGTAAAAGTTTTGAAACAGGTCTGAAACTCCCCGAAGTT
>CAZVFT010000031.1:10711-25524 GCA_964626495.1 uncultured bacterium | reverse complement strand
TCATATTCACCAAGTTCACCGTAAGCAATGCCCATATTGTAATATGAAATATCAGGTTCATATTCTAAATAGATGGCTGATTTATAATACTCAATTGCATCTGCATATTTACCTATCTTACTGTTGCAATAGCCCAAACAAAAATATGCTTTACTAAAAAATGGATTCGATATTACGGCACTTTGAAAAAATGGAATAGCCGATTCATAATCATCTAACCAGTAGTAAGTCATTCCATCCGAATAATATTGTTCAGCTATAATAAATACTTCTTCAACAAACCTGTTAATTTGCCAATCTTCAAGGGTTATTCTCTCTTCTATTTTAAGATTGGTAATTCTTTCACTTGGTATTGCAAAATTAAGGTTCTGTCCTTCAATCATTTGAAAAGATGCAACCCCGATCACATCTCCTTTCATATTCAATACAGGGCTTCCACTTGAGCCATACGAAATTGGAGCTGTCATTTGAATAATTTTACCAAATTCAGGAATATCACGCACAGCAGAAACTATTCCATCTGAAACGGTTTGATACAATCCCTGTGGGCTTCCAATCACGACAACACTTTCACCCAATTCAGGAATTGTATGACTCAAGGTTAACGGCACCACAGCTTTTTGGGGCACATCAACAGATACAAGGATCAAGTCACCATCCAAGTCCTCTGCTAATACATGTGAAATCGGATAAAAATTTCCATCGTTAGTGTAAACAATTGCCTGTGTTGCATTTTCCATAACATGAAAATTTGTGATTAGACTCCCGTCTCTATCTATAAAAAACCCACTCCCCTGTCCCAATTCTTCTCCGTCAGAATCATAAACGACAACTACGGCTGTAGATTGTACCACTCTTTTAACAATGTCAGGTAAATCTTCTTGTTTCTTCGTTATAGGCAGGGATATATACTGAGGCTTTGGTGCAGAACACGATAAAAACAATAGAATAAATATAAATGAAAAAACTATTGATAACTTATTAGTCAGAACTTTACTTTTTCTCATAAATCACCCCATCAAACTTTGCGGAAGTTAATGATAACACATTCGCCAAAATAAAACCTTCCGAAGGTGTATTAATTAAAAAAATTTTGCTTTTGAATAATAGCCATAATACTGGAAAAAACCTAACCTTCGGAAGGTTAATATGTGTCCTTATTTTAACTGTAAGCTTCAACTTCCGCAAAGTTCTTCAACGAAAAAGATTATACAAGTCTAATAATTCAAAAGCGAAATTTCAAATCAAGATTAAAAGAATAAAATCAGTATTTTTTTCTATAAACTTCACACACAAGCTATTCATCCAAAACAGGAGTTCCCTCCCCAAACACCATTGCCCGGTATGCCTTTTCCACCCTGTCCCAGTTTTGTTCCCTATCAAGAGCCCAGTATCTCCCTGTTATAGTGACTACTTTCCCGAGACCAGCTTCCTGACATTTTTTTTCGATTCGATTTATATAAAGAGCACCACTCTCCGGTTTTTCGCCCCTCCTTCCAAGGAGAGAATGGATGTAAAGTTCAGGAACATTTTCTTTCGACGCCAAATCTATGAGTGCTTCGAGGTGTTCGACAGAACCATGTGAACTGTAGAAGGATACTATCCCATAAAGGTGCAGGCGGGTTCCATCCTGTTTCGCTCCACGGATCGCTTCCAGAAAAACCTTGTTTTTATCGAAGGTACCATCTTCGAGTGATCTGTTTATTCTCATCCTGTCTGAGTAAATAACTCTTCCGGCACCTATGTGCATATGTCCCGCTTCTGAGTTGCCCACTGTTCCGGCAGGCAGACCAACGACTTCTCCCGCTGCAATCAGTGTGGTTGATGGATATTTACCAAACAACCGGTCCATAACGGGTGTCTCTGCCTTAGCAATCACATTTCCTTCACTTTTCTTGTTATATCCCCAACCATCGGCGATGACCAGAAGGACTCTGTTCCGTTTTATTCCTCCAGTCAGTTTGTAAAGATCTTCCTTATTTAGGAGGGATTTGCTCACCATCTCCGAAGGATATTCAAGGCCTATTATCTCCAATACAGTGGGAGCAACACTGGTAAGACTTTTTCCTTCTGGAATCGTAAAATCTTTATCTTCCAGATAATTTGAGATAACGATAAACGGAACCGGGCTGTCCGTGTGCCCCGTATCAATGGTGCCATCTGGGTAATACCATTTTTCCACCGTTCCATGGTCGGCAGTCACCAGAACGATCATTTCTTCTTTTAATGCTTCTTCAACTGTCCTGCCAATACTTTTGTCAACAACATTTACAGCCTTTAGTATTGGTTCTCGGTCTTCTGTGTGACCCACCACATCCACATTCGCAAAATTGACAATAATCAGATCATTGTTCCGGTCTCTAATTTCACGAAGGGTAGCTTCAACAACCCGAACTGCACTCATCTCCGGTTTCAGATCAAAAGTGGGAACATCCCGAGGAGATTCTATGATTACTCTTTTCTCATTATGAAAAGTATCGTGCCTTTTCCCATTAAGGAAAAAACAGACATGCACCGCTTTTTCGGATTCGCAAATCTTGACCTGCTTCATACCCGCCTTGCTTACCACCTCTGATAGCGTTCCTTCAACAGCTCCTTGCGGTGGAAATGCAACGCTGGCGTCGAGGTTCGGATCGTATTCTATCATCGTAACAAAGCTTACATTCATTTCAGGTACAGGAAATGGATCAAACCCCGTTTCGGTAAAAGCACTCGTTATCTGTACTTCTCTTTCACCTCGAATATCGTAAAAAATCACATAGTCCCCATCTTTCACCATCCCAATTGGTTTCCCTGAAGAATCCACCCTCACGTGGGGTTCAAGCTGTTCATCTTCCTGTCCTGCTCTGTATGCTTTCCGGACTGCTTCAGCCATTGGATTTAATTTAATCTTTTCCATATATGGCATTACATTCTCCCTAACTTTCGTGTTCATAGTATTCTTACTATAATTCAGTTTGATATTGGTTCTTTTTCAGTGAAGCTTTTTCCATTGTTCAATACCATCCAGAATGGAATGTGGAATTGGTTCGAACTCTGTTCCAAAACCAAGCCTGTAATTCCGGCAGTCAGGTCCGTGATAATCACTTCCGCCGGTAACAAGTAGGTTGTATTTTGATGCAATGGAAATATACCTCTTCTCTTCCTCCTTTGTATGCTCTGGATAGTAAGCTTCAATTCCTTTCAGTCCCCATTCGATCAGATCCCTGAGGAGTTTCTCAAGCTTTGCGGGTGTACCTGTGTCAACAAATTTAGGGTGTGCGATAACCGGGAGTCCACTAGCTGTCAGAATAAGCTCAATTGCTTCACGAGGAAGTATCTTTTTTCTCGGATAATAACCGGGAGTGCCAGCAGATAAATATTTATCGAAAGCTTCTTTGGAGTTCTTCACAAAACCTTTCCTTACCATCGCCCGGGCAAAGTGAAACCTCCCAACGGTAGAATCATCACTTGTCTCAGCGAAAATTTCACTCAGGGTAATATCAAACCC
Source organism: uncultured bacterium (assembly GCA_964626495.1). GTDB lineage: Bacteria > Fidelibacterota > Marinisomatia > Marinisomatales > CAZVFT01 > JACNLN01. The sequence goes on along the minus strand of CAZVFT010000031.1, from coordinate 22,034 downwards.
ATATCTCCTCAGGTTATCTATCATCTTGGGGGCTCTTTCCTTTCTACTTTTCCTGATCTCCTCAAGTCCCTTAACCAGCTGCTCGTTCCAGTGATTGATGTAATAACCGAGGATATGCAGCGAACCGGGTGAGAAATCTACCCCAATCTCCACAGCCGGTATAGCATTGAGATTTTCGCTTCTGGCAGCCAACAAAAATGCCTTAATTCCACCGACAGTGTCGTGATCGGTAAGAGCCATAGCTTCAAGTTTTAGTTTCTTCCCTTCAAAAACAAGTTCCTCCGGTGTAAGGCTGCCATCAGATGCGGTTGAGTGGATATGAAGGTCTACCATTTCTACGACTATTTCTGGAATTTATCCATCTTGAATAATTCGTCACGAAGAACGCGACGATACACAAAGTATTAATATTGTGAAAGTTATAACCACATTGAATGAAAATTGTCTAATGATTAGTGATCTTTTAAGTTTTTTCCCTTTCCTTCGTGAAACTTCACGACCTTAGTGGGCCTCGGCGTAGCCCTGGCCGTAGCCCACGGGGAGGCCCTATGGCGAGCCCTGATGAATAGATCAGGCTATCCCGCTAAATGAGTTAAGTTCCAATTTAACTGAAAAGATGAAGTGAGTTCCTAACTAATATTGGATTTCCTGCAATAATGCCCGGTGAAATAGCAACGTTTTCCTTATTATAACGAATATCCTTCCCGTTAAGATCAAGAAGTATCGCACCTGACTCACGAATTATACAATGCGCAGCGCAGATGTCCCATTCATACTTTGTCCGTAAAGCTACAAACAGGTCAGCCTTGTTAGCGGACGTCAATCCCAGTTTATATGCCACACTCCCTATTGAGTTCAACTCCTTGAATTTGTCTTTATACGGGTCCCACAAACCCTTTCTTGTTTCAGACCGACTTTTGAGAACCACACAATTCGCCAGGTTCGTTTCCTTAGAGCAGGTGATGGACTTGTCATTCAGAGTAGCACCTTCCCCCTTACCCGCTGCAAACAATTCTTCCATTACTGGATTGTATAGTACCCCCAAAATCGGCTGACCATTCTCCACAAGGGCAATGGACACCACAAAATGAGGGATTCCTTCAATAAACTCCTTTGTCCCATCGAGAGGATCCACCACCCAAACACGATCTTTGTCATGACGCTCTGGGGAGTCGGTGGTTTCCTCTGACAGCCAGCCATAATCTGGATAAGCACCCAGTAATGTCTCTTTTAAAAACCTGTCTGATGCGTAATCTGCTGTCGTGACGGGATTGTGGTTTCCCTTGTCTCGAATTTCATATTCAGACTTATAGTATTTTAGTAGGATGGCCCCTGCGTTCCTGGCAGCAGTTTCCATTAGTTCAAGCTCATTTTTCATAGTGAAAAATTAGAAAGAAATATAGGAGATTTACGAAAACAATTAGGGTGTTAAATTGAAAAATACTTCGCTTCCGGATGATGAACAATCATAGCTGAGGTACTCTGCTCGGGAACAAGTTGATATTTTTCCGTCAAACTTACTCCAATTTGCTCTGGCTTGAGAAGTTCAAATAGCTTTGTCTGATCTTCCAGGTTAGGACAGGGAGGATAACCAAAGGAATAACGAGTCCCCCGGTAATGATGGGTAAACAGTTTCCTGACGTCATTGGTGTCCTCATCATCAATTCCCAACTCACCACGAATCCTTTTGTGCCAGTATTCCGCAAGAGCTTCCGCCATTTCTACAGAAAGTCCATGTAAAAATAGATAATCCTGATAATGATTACCCCTGAAAAATTCCTGAGCCTTTTCTGTTGCTCTATTTCCCACAGTAACAAGCTGAAAAACCACCGTGTCCATCACACCAGACTCCACAGGCATAAAAAAGTCTGAAATGCAACGATACTTCCCACTGGATTGTCGAGGAAAGGTAAAGGTTGTGAGGATACTCTTGTTCTCAGGATGATCAAAAACGATTATATCTTCCCCACTGGATTGGCACGGGAAATGACCATAGACGACTTTTGGCTCAAGGATATTTTCCTTCTGCACCAATGTCTTCATCCTTATTAGTGTGGGTTCAACCTCCCGCTCAATCAGCCTTTTATACTCACGATCGGTCAATCTCCCCTTTTTAAATCCCCACTGCCGCCGGAACAGAGCATTTTTGTTTAGATAGAAGAAAATATCATCTATTTTCATTCCCTTTACAACCCGTATTCCCCAGAAAGGTGGCGAGGGTATCAAATCTTTTATGGCAACATTTTTACCAGTATCCTCTACACCTTTTTCACTGTTTTCCATATTTACTTTTAATTTTTTATCCTTACTTTATGATAATCAACCGATCTCAAAATCTGTAGCTTTCATCCCGCAAATCTTATCCATAAAACGAAGCCCATCAAAAGCATCTTTTGCATAATACACATCCCCATGATAAACTGGAGAGAGTTCTTCTTCCACAAATTGTCGTGTTAGAGCGGCGCCTCCTAAAATTACAGGAGGTAACACCTTACGTTCATTCATTACTTCCAGGTTTTCTCTCATAACGAGAGTGGATTTCACTAATAAGCCACTCATACCAATAGCATTAGAATTTGATTTTTGCCAAGCATCAAGAATAGCATCAATGTGCTGTCTTATGCCGAGATTGATTACCTCGTACCCATTGTTTGTGAGAATAATATCCACAAGATTCTTACCGATGTCGTGAACGTCTCCCATCACCGTGGCAATAATGATCTTACCCTGAGCCCGTTCTTTCAATCTCTCCATAAATGGTTCCAGATAAACAACTGCTTCCTTCATTATTTCAGAAGACTTCAGTACAAAAGGAAGCTGCATGTCACCAGAGGAAAACAGGTCTCCAACTTTTTTCATTCCCGCTAATAATATTCGGTTGACGATTTCAATCGGAACATAAGTTTTCATAGCTTCCTTGAGATCATCCTCAAGCCCGGAGGATTGACCATCTATGATTCGCTTCTTTATACGTTCTTCAACGGGTAAACTCTTTTTAATTCTTACTATCTCTTCAGGTGCTTTTTTCTTTTCAAAGGTGGAAATCAATTCTACCAGCGGGTCATATCCTTCCTCTCTTCTGTCAAATATGAGATCGTCACATAACCTTCGGATCTTTTCCGGAATCTGGTAAAGTGGTAGGATTTTCCCAGCGTGTACAATAGCTGCATTCAGCCCATGCTCGATAGCGTGGCGGAGAAAAATAGAATTTAAAAATTGCCTGAGACCGGTTTTTAACCCGAAGGAACAGTTAGAGACTCCGAGAAGTGTGTGAACACCCGGTAGTACCGTTTTGACTCTTTTTAGGGCATCCAATGTTTCTACAGCACTTCTCCTAAATTCTTCGTCACCACTTCCAAGAGTAAAAGTAAGAGTATCAAACAAAAGATCAGAAGGTTTTAATCCCATGTCGTGAACAGCAAGGTTATAAATCCGTTTCGCTACCTCCAATTTCCGACCACTTGTTTTTGCCATTCCTTCCTCATCAATGGTAAGACAAACCAACATAGCTCCGTAGCGTTTACTGAGTTCAATGATCCTTGTTGCTCTCTTTTCCCCATCTTCAAGATTCACGGAATTGATGACGGCTCGACCAGAAATTCGCTGAAGAGCTGCCTTAATTACCTCAAATGAGGTGGAATCAATCATCATCGAGATAGGTGATTGGGTGTTTAGTCGAAAAATAAATTCAGTCATATCCTCAATCTCATTCCGTCCTGCGTATGCTGTGGAGATGTCCAGAATATGTGCTTGCTCTTCGATCTGTGATTGAGCAATACTTATCATTCCTTCGAAATCATCCTTTAGAAGAAACTCCCGAAATGCTTTGCTACCACTGGCATTGGTTCGCTCACCAACAATAAGGGGTTTGGGTTCTGTACGAACAGGTTGGCTGAAATAGAGAGAAGCAACAGAAGGTGTGAATTCTGGATCGCGAGTCGCAGGAGTCAAATGACTCACAGCTTTCACCACGGCTTTGAGATGCTCGGGGGTCGTACCACAACATCCCCCAACGATATTAACTCCAAGATCCTTACAATAATGCCGTAAATGGGATGTTAATTCGTCTGGAGTAAGGTCAAATACCATTTCTCCTTCTATACTTTTAGGAATTCCAGCATTTGGAATGACAGAAATAAATTTTGGAGAATGGGAAGACAGTACTCTGATATGCTCACTCATCTCTTTAGGGCCGGTGCCACAATTCAAACCGATAACGTCAGGATTAAATGGCAGGAGGGTTGTAAGCACCGCTAATATCTCTGTTCCAAGAAGCATTGTTCCCGATGATTCTATGGTAACCTGTGCAATGATTGGAATCCTCACTCTTTTTATTCTGAATAAATCGTTGATGGAAATCAACGCTGCCTTCATCTGAAGAAGATCTTGGCAGGTTTCCACGATAAACATATCCACCCCCCCGTCAAAAAGACCCCTGACCTGTTCATCATAGGCAGATTTTAATTCCTGAAATGAGATGTGTCCGAGTGATGGCAATTTTGTCCCGGGTCCAATGGAACCAGCAACCCATTTAGGACTAATTTTTGAGGTGTATTCTTTTGCTATTGACTGAGCAAGCTGAGCTGCAGCCCGATTGATCTTATACACTTGATCCTGAATACTGTATTCCGATAGAACAATCGAGGTGGCACCAAACGTATTGGTTTCCACAACATCACAATCCACCTCAAAAAAAGATGCGTGAATATTCTTTATAACGTCAGGCTTCGACAGAACAAGGATTTCATTACATCCATCATTTCCCAAGAAATCGTCTGAAGATAATGCCAATCGTTGAATGGATGTTCCCATAGCTCCGTCGAACACCACAACTCGGTGATTCATTATGTCAATAAAATTGTTTTCCATTCCAGAATCCATAAAATAAAAAAACCAGAGCTAAGCTGGTTAAAACCTTTTTAGCTCATTTTTTATCGTCGTGGCAATACGGCTCAAATCACGACCTTGTGTAGTTTAATCAGAAGAAAGGATTTTTGAAACATATTTTATCAGAAACAATTCGGGTTAAAAATTATCTAATTCCACCGATTCTTCAAACGAGTCACTATTTACATTTCAAGAAAACCAATAAAATCCTTGAGAAGTCACTAAAATTGATGTATCTTTCGTGCAAAGGAGTGGAATCCTGAAGGTTTTTTTAAAATAGAAGAAAAATTTTTCATAAGGTTGAAGGGTCTTTCATTAAGAATTTCAATTTATATGAGATAGCCTAAAATCTTAAGGTAACAAATCTCTCCATATATACTTCTCGAATTCCCTCCAAACGCCTGACTAAAACAGGCAATTCACAAAGATGAAGATATGGGCAATAAATGCTCCAATTTGTGTCTTCATGTCTTCTTTAAATTGGGTGTTTTTACCCTGTATTGAAGGGGCTATCCCCTTCAAATATACAATATATAGAGAACATTATATAGGAAGTAAACTATAATGAAAAAAGAAATTTTTGTAAATGAAACCGCCAGTGAAAGGCGTATTGCCATCGTTGAAGATAGTGTTCTTGTAGAATTTTACGTGGAAAAACCTCATCACCAAGGAATGGTAGGTAATATATACAAAGGAAGAGTCGAAAACGTCTTACCTGGTATGCAAGCTGCCTTTGTGGACATTGGATATGAAGTCAACGCTTTCCTTCCATTTTCAGAAATTAGCAATCCCGAATACCTAAAAGATACCTCTACCTCCGATGATGATAATAATGATGAAAAGAAAATTAAAAATCAAAACAAAGAGATTGATGTGGAATTGGAAACGGGTCAGGAAATACTTGTTCAGGTGATAAAAGAACCGTTTTCCGGGAAGGGTCCTCGTGCCACAACAAACATTGCTATCCCAGGTCACCTTATGGTACTTGTACCAAATACCAAATTTATCGGTGTGTCCAAGAAGATCTGGGATAAATATGAGAAACGTCGGTTGAGAAAAATTGTACGTCATTTTGCACCAGATAATACAGGTATCATTGTACGTACAGAAGCAGAAGGGAAAAGTGAGAAGGTTTTAAAGAAAGATTTTGATATGATTATAAAAAGCTGGAAAGTTGTTGAAGATAAAGCCCAAAGTGTGCCGGCATCCTCACTAATTTACGAGGATTATGAAAATGTCTCCAGCATTATGCGTGATGTCCTCACAGCGGATGTTGATCGCGTGGCATTCGACAGTCGTAAATTGTACCGTCGAACTCAAAGTTACCTTCAGAATGTTTCTCCAGAACTTGCTTCCCAGTTGGAAATGTACAGAGGACGAATTCCATTATTGGAACGGGAGGGTATTGAAAATGACATTGAAAAATCCACGCGCAGGAGAGTCTGGATGAAGAGCGGGGCATATTTGATCATTGAACAGACTGAAGCAATGGTCGTGATTGATGTAAATAGCGGTCGATTCGTAGGAAAAAAAGATCACGAGCAAAATTCTCTGTCAATTAATCTGGAGGCATCCCGCGAAATCGCACGACAGCTTCGCCTGAGAGATATTGGAGGCTTAATCGTCATTGACTTCATTGATATGAAATACGAAAAAAATAAGATGAAAGTCTATCAAGAAATTCGCTCAGAATTACGAAAAGATAGAGCAAAGGTTGCTGTGTCGCCTATTTCTGATTTTGGATTACTCGAAATGACTCGACAGCGGATCCGATTATCCCTCCTGCATAGCCTTCGTGATGAATGTCCCACATGTGGTGGCAGTGGCCACATTGCTTCCAAAGATGCGGTTATCACCAAGATTGAAAACTGGCTGAAGCAATTTCGCAACCAGAGCAGGGAGATTCGATTAAAATTGACGATTCACCCCACCTTGAAAGAATATTTGAAAAGCTCGAAAAAGGATATAATCCGAAGGTTTATGTGGAAAAATTTTATGCATATTGAAGTGGTGGAAGATGATTCCTTATTACCTGATGAATTCAGGTTTTACTCCCGGAAAAGCAATCGAGAAATCACGGATGAAGTATAACTTGACTAATCATCATATTAAAATTTAAATTTAACTGCTAAATAAAAAGGACATTATTAGTACGATGCTGGCAATAGTAGATATTTCAGGAAAACAATTCAAAGTCGAACCGGGACTTGAGTTAAGAGTTCCACTTCAAAATATGAAAGTGGGGGAAAAGGTCTCCTATGATCGGATCCTACTTCTGGACAATGAAAAAAAAGTCAAAGTGGGTACTCCCATTGTGACCAATACAACCGTTGAAGCAACAGTTCTTAAACATGGACGCGGTAAAAAAATTATTGTATTTAAAAAGAAGCGTCGCAAAGGATATCGGACTAAAAACAGTCATCGTCAGGGGTATACTTTGATCCGTGTTGATTCCATCAAAGAAAAAGCCACAAAAAAAGCAAAGATCTCCACAAAAAAAACTACAAAAAATTCAAATTCCTCAGAAAAAGGAGAATAATCCATGGCACATAAAAAAGGAATGGGCAGCACCAAGAATGGACGCGACAGCATTTCCAAACGATTGGGATTGAAAGCCTCCGATGGTCAGTTTGTTACTGCAGGGTCCATCATTGTTCGCCAAAGAGGAACTAAGTTTCATCCCGGTTTGAATGTTGGAATCGGTGGTGATGATACCCTGTTTGCCCGGGTTGATGGGAAAATACAATTTTCTCGAAAAGGACGTACTCGTAAGATTGTTAACGTTCTGAATTAACACCCCACAAGTAAAGAGTCCTTAACCCACCTTGTTTCTCAACACTTATTTAGGTGGGATTTTTCCTTATATTCGATAAATCTTCAATTTTCATCCAGACATTATTAAATTTAAGCACAGTTCACACACTTACAAACCTTATCAATCATACACTTTGATCCATTAATAGCATAACTTGGATATAATACTAAAATCGTGAAAGGAGAAATACCATGACCAGAAACAAGATTGCTTTGATTGGCGGCGGTCAAATTGGGGGAATCCTGGCACTCATCGCAGCACAAAAAGAACTTGGTGATGTTGTTGTTGTAGATATCCCCGAAATAGAAGGAAAGGTTAAGGGAAAAGCCCTTGACATAATGGAGGCGAGACCTCATGATGGCTGGGACATAAACCTCGAAGGATCAAGCGACTATTCCCAAATTGAAGGCTCCGATGTGGTCATCATTACTGCTGGAGTTCCAAGAAAACCGGGAATGACCAGAGAAGATCTGCTTGATGTTAACCTCAAGATCATTACAAATGTTGCTAACAACGTGAAGAAATACGCACCTGATTCTTTCGTTATTGTTGTTACAAATCCGCTGGATGCGATTGTGTACACCTTTTACAAAATGAGCAGCTTCCCTAAAAACAGAGTGATTGGTATGGCTGGCGCTCTGGACACCGGCCGGTTCCGGGCATTTATCTCTATGGAAACAGGACTGTCTGTAAAAGATGTCTCCTGCCTGGTTCTTGGCGGCCACGGTCCTACGATGGTTCCACTGCCTCGACTCGCAACTGTTGGAGGTGTCCCCATTGATAGACTATTGTCACAGGAACAGATTGATGCCATTGTAGATAGAACTCGTAAGGCTGGTACAGAAATCGTTAAACTGCTGGCAAACGGAAGTGCCTATTTCAGTCCAGCTCTCGCAATCCTACAGATGGCAGAAGCATATCTGAAAGATAAAAAAAGAGTCATTCCATCGGCTGCCCTCTGTGAAGGTGAGTACGGTATTGACGGCTATTTCATTGGTGTCCCCGCAGTAATTGGCGGTGGCGGAGTGGAAAAAATCCTTGAGGTTGAGCTGACGGATGAAGAAAAAGAAATGCTGAACAATACTCTCAATGTTGTGAAAAAGACAGTTGAGGAGACTGGAGTGTAATCTCTATAATTTGATCTGAAGATTGCGCCTAAATCAAAAATGGGGAGGGATTTCCTTCCCCATTTTTCTTTTTTGAAAATTCTCTTTTTGTGACAACTTTTTTAACATATAATTGTCACATCTTTTGTGACGCATAGCATTTATGAACCAGGAAACTGTCAATCTGATTCATCAGGCGCAAGCGGGAGACACCGATGCCTTCAACTCGCTTGTGGCAATCTATGACCGAAGAGTGATGGAGCTGGCTCATCGTCTTTTGAGAAATGAACAAGATGCTGAGGATTTGTATCAGGACGTATTTATGAAAGTTTATACAAATATCAATCAATTTCGATTCGAAAGTGACTTTTTCACGTGGCTATATCGCATTACTGTCAACACTGCGTACAATTTCAAAAAAAGAGTGAGCAAATATGCTCGTATTACTGTTTCCGATGAGAACGAGACTGATTCGCTCGACTGGATTCCAGACCCAAAGACAGCTTCACCGGACATTTCTTCTGATGTCAAGAATGCTGTGATGAATGCAATAAAGAAGTTACCTCAAAAACAACGCACAGTCTTTATTCTTAAACATTTGGAAAATTTAAAGATTATTGATATTGCCAGACTTTTAGATATCGGAGAAGGAACTGTGAAAAAATACCTTTTCAGAGCAATGGAGAAACTCAGAGTTTACCTAAAGGATTACCGTTATGCATGAAAAAATTCCAAAACGCCTTAAGCGACTTTCCTATCTATGGGTAACAGATGAGCTTTCAAACAGTGAAAAAATTAAGTTTGAACGCAGGCTTTCTAAATCACCCATACTAAAGTCTTACGTGAAAGAACTGCAATCTTCTTTTGGGTTAATTCCCCATCTGGAGGGGAAACATCCATCGGACCCCTTCCTCAAGGGACAGCGAAATCTACTGCGTGGACGAATCCTTTCACTAAAAGCAGAATCCCCTTATTCAAGATTTCTGACAAAAATCAGAAACTTCCTGCAGAGAGCAGAATTTCTCTTTTTCCCAAAACGACCCATACTTGCTGTAGTTGCTTATCTTTTAATCGGACTGATTATCGGACGGTACTTCCTTGCTCCGCAACTGTCTCAGGAGCCCGGTACTATCACTGAAATCCCAATAGAAAAACGAATCCACTCTATCCTTGAACAGGAGCAGCTTGTTGCGACAAACATTGAGCTTAAGAGAAACGGATCCAATCAAATTGCTTTCCAGCTCAGAGCAGAGGATGAATTCTCCTACACCGGAAATCCAGAAGATAATCTGGTGAAGGAACTGCTCTTTTATTTTTTACTCAACGATAACAATCCAGGCAGACGACTTCGCTCGGTCAAACTGATGTCAGAATTCACCGCAACTGATGAAGTGAAAATGGTTATGTTGGCTGCTATCCTGTCTGATAATAATCCCGGTGTTCGCCTTCGTTCTATCAGGAGCTTATCTGCATTTGAAATTGATAAACAGATTTCAAATGTTTGCATAAAAATACTTCTAGAAGATGATAATCCTGCAGTCAGAATGGAAGCATTAAAAATTCTTAAAAAACAGCCTGAAGAAAGGTTATATCCTATTCTGCAAGTAGTAGCGAGATTAGACGAAAATGAATTTATCCGGAATGAAGTAGGGAAGTTACTCAATCAGATGGAAAGCAAATTAAAACCACAACAAATTGGAAAGGAAAGTTGAAAAAAATCATTTCATACCTCAATCTTTTTATCTTTCTTGCCGCTTCAGTCTTTGCTCAAGAATTCTCACATGACTCCTATAATCGGTACACCAGAACATCCACATACACATTTAAATCTGAAGGTCACGGTCAACTCGTGATGGATAAGATTACAGGGGATATCACTATTTCCGGCGAACCGGTAGATAAAGTTAAAATTACTGAGACCATCACAATCAGGACCAGTTCGGAAAAAGTGGCTAAGGAACTGTATGAAAAATCGAAAGCCTTTGTCAGTCAAAAAACGGAAGGAGATGAATTATTCATTTTGGTTAACGGTTCACAAAATATCGGGAAATCCGTTTCATTTAATTATACCATACAACTTCCGCTCATTTTCAGTCTCATTGTCAACACAAGAGGTGGAAGTATTGACATAGGGAATGTGAAAGGAGAGATTGATATAACAACAGCCGGTGGAGATTTAGATCTCTCTGACATTTCTGGAAGAATCTCAGCCGCTACATCCGGTGGGGATATTGATGTACTGGATCTTCAGGGAAGAATATTTCTGAACACGTCTGGTGGTGATGTTGAACTCAGGAGGATAGAAGGAGATTTGAATGTTCGAACGGGGGGAGGAGACATCGAAGTGGATAATGTCAGAGGAAGCTGCTCCGTCAGCACTGGCGGCGGGGATATTGAACTTTCTGATATTGACGGAAGGGAAGTTTACGCCAAAACTGATGGTGGTGATGTCACGGCAGAAAACATCCAAGCTCGTGTCGATCTGAACACTCTGGGAGGGTCTATTGAAATGGAT
>CAZVFT010000031.1:0-10611 GCA_964626495.1 uncultured bacterium | reverse complement strand
TATTGAAATGGATGATATGACCGGATCAGTTGTCGTATGGACATCAGCCGGCTCAATTGAAGGGAATGACATTTTTGGTTCACTTGATGTAAAAACTCAAGTTGGGGATATTATCATCTATAAATTATGGGATAAAAATCTGGATAATCACGAGATCCACTTAAAAACGTCCAGAGGTGACATTGAACTCACACTTCCCCAAGATTTCCCCGGGGATTTTTCCGCACGCTCCATCACTCCAGATGTAAGGACACACGAATCTATCAACAGCGAATTTGAACTGAATATCACTGCTACTCCCACAATGTCTCGAGCAAGAGGAACAACAGGCGAAGGGCTCTATAGAGTTGAACTCGAGGCGAACATGGGAGCCATTACAATTTCTATGGAGGAATAAATGTACACTAAGATAAAAAAACTGATCATTCTTTTCCTGTTTGTACCACTGTTGACAGCTCAGGATATTGACCCTCTTCCTGAAGATTCTGTGGCTGTGGAACCACTAGTCCCGAAGGGACTCCCTCCGCAAGAGTCATCTAAACTCTACGATGATGAGAGCAGCGAAATTAAATTTTTTGGGGATTATTACATTGGAGTAGATAGAACCGTTAAGGAGAACATTCGTGTCATTGGCGGAGATCTTTATGTAGCAGGAACAGTGGATGGAAAAATCATCGTTCTTGGTGGAGATGTGTTGCTGGAATCGACAGCGGTGATAAATGGTCAAATTGTCGCTATAGGGGGGAACATTGAACGTAAACACGGTTCTATTGTGAGTGGTAAAATCGTTGAAGCCAATATTAAGAAGGGGATTACATTTTCAGAAGGGAGCGGAAAAGTAGTTGTTCCTGAAACCGGCGAGTTTGAATTGGAGGATGAATATGTTGTGGAAAAAAGAAGCTGGGTTCATCCTGAAATTTACTGGTTTGTTTACAATCGAAATGAGGGGTTATTGCTGACACCTTTTAACTTCAGCTGGGACAATCACGGAAAGTCGAGCTTTCGGTTGAGCCTCTCACTAGGTTACCGATTCGCAACAAAATCTCCTGCAGGAAGACTGACATTCGAAAAATCCTTTTTTAAACATAAAGACATTGTCATTTATGCAAGTTTATTCAAGCAGAGTCGCACGGATGATTGGTATCGTATACCAGAGTGGGAAAATTCCCTCGCCACTTTTTTAGGTCGGCAGGATTTCTACGATAGATGGGATGAGCAGGGATACGAATGTGGAGTTGGTCTTGATTTTGCCCGCTTGAAATTAAAAATTAGTGCTATCCAGACAGAGCAGGATACTATTTCTGTGTATCAAGACGTCTGGAGTTTGTTTGAAAAAGAACGGTTGCTTCGCAGTAATCGTGACTTCAAACCCAGAAATGTAAATTACCTCGTCGCCAGTCTCTTTTACCAGACAGAGGATTATCATCCACTAACGACCGGGTTCGCTTTTCATCTGAATTCTGAATGGTATCAGACTCCATCTGATAACGTGGAGATTTTACCTGAAAACGAACCAAAATTCAAGGAGCGCCATTGGGGATTTCTTAAAATCAACTGGGAATTTTCTCCCGGGCTTGTGGTGAGATCCCAACTGATGGCTGGGACCTCAAAAGGAGAACTCCACAATCACCGTCTTTTTGACGTGGGTGGACTTGGTTCTGTAAGTGCTTTTCCCTACAAAATCCAGACAGGTGACCAGTTTGCTCAGGCAAATGTGGAATTGGTATTCACGCCAGATTTTCTTGAGGGAAACTGGTTCTTCAAACTTTTTGCTGATGCTGGTTATGCTTGGTGGAAATCCGATCATAGCTTTGATGATATAGACACCATCTTGAATAACGGAATATCATCTGCTGGTGTAGGAATTGGTGTTCCTGATGATGATGGTGTAGCATTCGGATTTAATCTTGCCAAATCGCTGGACGGATTGGATCGTTGGGAAAGCACTGTACGATTAAATTTCAACTTTTGAGGTGATGTAACTATGAAAAAAATTCCTTTTCTCCTTCTAATTCTGCTTTCCTTTCTAATTTCAGAAGAAGAACTCCAAACCGAGACATATCAATTTTCCGTTGAAGACATCAAACAGTTAGATGTATCAATAGAATGTGGAGTTGGAGAACTCGAGATCGAAGCCAATCCCAATCAAGGTCAAATTGAAGGAAACATTACTTATCACCCGTATCATACTAGTCCCAGCGTGGACTATAAATCCTTCGGGAAAAAGGGAAAGCTAAAGGTAAAAGTAGTTTCAAACAAAGAATGGGAGAACGATCGTGAACAGACCATTCACATAAAAGATTGGATTGGAATAAAGAACGATGATCTTAAAAGCAAAACAATATTCCTGCTTCCCCAAAAGGTTCCAACAGATATCAAACTGGAGCTTGGATTGGGTGAGGCAGAGATTGATCTTTCCAATCTAACTTTATCTAATCTTGATCTTGAATGTGGACTGAGTGAAGTAAAACTTGTTGTAAGAACACCCAATCCCGTTCGATGCAGAAAAGTCTCAATTGAATCCGGTCTTGGTGATTTTAACGTTGAGGGACTTGGGAACCTCAGGCCTGACCACATTAATATCGAAGTAGGGCTTGGATCTGCTTATATTGATCTCACCGGCGAAATAGTTGATGATATTGAAGGGAATATTGAAGTTGGGCTGGGAGATATTGATTTAATACTGCCAAAAAATGCAAACGTGGAATTAGATATTGAAAAGAGTTTCCTTAGTGATGTTGACGTAGCGGGACTAATAAAAAGAGATGATAAGTGGGTTTCTCATCACTGGGATAAAAATTTACCCACCATCGAGTTGAAAATTAGTGTTGGGTTGGGAGATGTAGATGTCAATCTAAGAGGTAAGGTAACTGGTGAGTGGTAGAGTGGTAACTGGTTAGTGCTTGCCCTGTGAAATGCGAAGAATGAGCATATTTCACCGGGGGTGATTGCTCCTCCTCCAACTGAGACCCTCCGGGTCGCTGGAGCTCCGGAGGTAACTTGTTATTTGTAGCTGGTGGGGGGTGAGTGCTCCGGATTTTAGGCTTTAGCCTTTTAGAAAAAGCAAGCTGATGGCACAGCTGTTTTATAAAACCCTGAAGAGTAAAATCCGTTTTAGCCACATAGTACACGGAAAGCTGGTGAGTGGTGTATTTGTAAAACGAATAAAATGTCTGAACCTTGATTCTCTCGATTATCCTGATTCACAGGATTAAAAAATCAAGGAAATCAAATAAATCAGGAAAATCACGGTTCAGACACCCCAAAATATAACATACCAGCCAACCTTATACCCTATACCTTACTTGTTCAGATAAATGGAAGCACCGTCACTAATGGAAATCTCAACCAACCCTGAAGGGTGAAATCATAATCACATTTTTATGTAACACTGATATCCTTCCTGTGTAAACAAACAGGGGATGTTTATTCTACATTCAACCACTGCACAATCGTATCTACATCCTCAAAGGAATCTACAAGCCAGGTGGGATTTTGTTTTTCAATCTGAGAGTATAATTCCAGATGACGGCATACGATAAGCGATCGGACATTATTTAAATTTGCTACTCGAGCATCATTTGGTGTATCACCAACCAGTACCATTTGATCGTATGTGTATACTTCAGACAGTTTGTTCCGCGCCTGTTCTCGTGCCAACCATAACAGATCCTCCCTGGATGTTACCTCATCCCCGAAAACCCCCAAGCTAAATTCGTTCCAGATGTTGAATCGCTCCAGTTTGATCTTTGCCCCCTCACGGATATTCCCTGAAAGCAGCCCAACCCGCCATCCGTTTGCCTTACAGGAACGAACAAGGTCCACAGCATCTTTATATAACCTCGGCTCTTCATAACTGGGGTACAGTTTCCGCAACCGAATCAGATACTGGGATAGAAGTTCATCTACAAGATTGTTATAATCGGATTCGTTAACCCCGAGTTTTTGTAGAGCATTTTTCATAATGATAGGATCAGTAAATCCAGCGACATCTCGGTACTGGAGGGCGGGTGATCTTCCTATCATGGCGGTGATTACTTCATTCATCAGCTGGCGAGCCAATGTGCCGGGATAAAGAATGGTGCCATCTATATCGAAGAGAATGAGTTGTTTATTTCCTACCATTGAAATTAATTAATTTTTCTCGCTTTAGTAAGGTCACCAAAAACCAATATTTACTTGTTTTTACTAAGTTTAGACTCCACCTGAGGTTTTTAATGCAAAATTTGGGGTAATAAATTAGATGGTTAGTCAAGAAAGTGCAATAAAAAGCCCCGCTTTCAACGAGGCTTTTCTTTAAGCAAATTAAACAGAATGTGTGCTACCGAAGAAGTACCATCTTCTTTGTCTTGTGAAATTGTTTATCACTATCAAGAGACTTTGCATTGAAACGATAAATGTACATCCCTGATGAAATAGGATTACCAGAATTATCTTTACCATTCCAAATGGTAGTGTAGAAACCAGCAGTCCTTTTTCCATTTTCCAATTCAATAATCTTACGTCCCAACAGATCATAAATGATAATGGTTACATAGCTAATTTCAGGTAAATCATATCTAAACATGGTTGTTGAATTAAATGGATTAGGATAATTGTTGTATAGTGCATATTTATCAGGAATAACTAATGCTTTATTTTCATCAGCTTGTTTCCAGATGGGACCAGGTAGCAATCTATATGTATACACCTCATTAGACAGCTCAGAGTGGTGTTGTTGAGTATCAAATGCCTTGACCCTATACTTTACTTTCTGATGAAACCCGCCAGGTGAAGGATATCCTATTGGATCAGCATAATATTTCTTTTTACCATCTGGTTCTTCCTCAACGAATGAAATTACAAAGTCAGTATCAACATACTGATTTTCTGTTTGGGTTGCAATAATAGAACCGTCTGTTTCTATATTTAAATAATATCGCCACACCTCATAATGGGAAAAATTTGTAGGCTCAGTCATTTCCCAGGTTAAAACAGGGTGTTCACCCACATCGCCGAATAGAGAAAGCTCAGGAGTAAGTAGGGTATAATAAAAGGCACCCATATCAGCTGTAGTACCATCGGGATCAAGAGGTGAGTCAGGATCTCCAGCATCAATACAGGGAGAACCGGGCTGAAGGTGAAAATCACCATTCACAGGATCAATAAACAATGGATCTGAGCTAATATTTCCTTCACCTCCTTGAGGATAATAATTCCCAGAGATATTCCAAAAGTCATTATGATGAACTTGATCACCAAAGTCAAGATTAATGCTATAATCACCATCGGATACAATATTGTTGTAAGCGAAAGAGTTAAACTGATCCTCAGTAATTGGGCTAAATACACTAAAAGTGTTATTATAGAATGTATTATTCCTTATAACTAACTGGCCACTATAGCAGTCCGTGTAACTATAGATACCATCATCATTATTCGTAAACAAACTTCGACCTATATAAAAATAATGGGTCAGTTGTTGATTAGAAGGCCATTCTAGATTAATATAGATTCCCTTTTGATTATTGTAAAAATTACTTTCCAATACTTCAACATTGTGAGCATTTCGCTGTATATATATACCAATTGCATTACTATAAAAGTATGAATTTAAGATATATGCATCAATCTGATCATTATATGGAACCGGGCCGTTTTGCTCATTTCCAAAATATTTAATGCCGTACTGATTGTCTGTAAAATTACATTCATTGACATAGATATTACTTTCAGCAAAACTACCATAGTTGAATAATTCTATTAGAATACCAACTTCGTTATATGCAAAATTGACTTTATTTATGTGTTTATCAGGAGGGTTATTTGTGATATTATCCCAGAAATTAAACCTAAGGCCCACATTTGAATTTCTTATATATACATTTTCGATATTTAGTTCACCATCATTTCTAACTACTATTCCCTCCCAATTACCCATTCCATTCGAGGTCAAAGTAACGGGATTGTCAGGTGTTCCTAATATGTTTAGTTGATGCCATCCAAACAACTCAATTTTAAAACCTGGTGCAAATTCAATATAAGCGCCAGGTGGAATGGTTAAATTGTAATCGTTGTCGAATCCAATGTTCAATGTATAATTCGAAATCTCATTTATAGCTTGATACTCTGCTTTAACCACTGCTCCTGCTTGCTTGAAAACCACGTTGGTTTCGAGGCTAAAAGGAGACTGCACATGTGCCCAGCTCTCGTCTATATCTTCGGTTACACCATCAGACTGGTAAGCTCACCATCTATCAAACACCCAGATATCACTTTGTGTTACCATAAGGGTATCAGGCGCGCGGAGGGAGTAGTACTGCATACCTTGGTTTGGATCTTGATCTAAGAACACCTCATAATTCGTTCCGGCTGAGATGGTGTGAAAGATCGGAGGATCAGGTTGCTCATCTGTATCAGGATTAACCCACCAGGGGTCTTTAATCTCAAGATCAATGTCAAAATCAGATGTTATTGACACAGTTTTCAACTCTTCATAGTTTGCATTCTGATCCTCCTCTGCAGTAGTAAAAGTTTTATTAAAACGATATTCTCCAAAATCGCCATTCCAGTCATGATGCTTAATTTTCTTTCCTGTTCCGTTCCAGTTTTCAAATACCTTATCATCCGTGACTTCAGCATATTCGGTACCATCATCAATCTGCTCGGTACTGCCTGAGGGTATGGTACCTATTGTCTGTACTGTCAAGGTCCCGCCTGCGTCGCCGCCGTCATGTTTATTCCAAAATGTTATATCACTATACATTCTTTTAAAGTACCAGTATGAATAAAGCAGATTACTAGGAGAGACCTCAATTCTATAAAAAAGAGGGTTGTCTCCAACAGGAATTCCACCATAATCTTTCCAGTTCCAATCGTAATCGTACACACCTGCTTCTAAGACTTCATCTACCATCGTATTTAACTCAATGCCCAGAATATTCCACATTTTAACAGTTACTAAAGACGTTTCTAACAGATCGAAGTGCAGACCAAATAAGTAGTCTTCATTCTTGTAAAACTGAGCTGACTCAACATAGGTTGTAGCAGGATAATCATCCCAGTATCTTGAATGTTTTGGATTCTTAGGTGCTTTCTCACTTACAAATGGGAAAGAATAATTCGCACTTAATCCAACTGCACAGGGTGCGGTTTCATTAGACACTGTTATTCCAGAAGCTCCAAAGTATGCATCACTATCAAGCCACCACAAAGAAGAATCATCTCCCCTCAGGTTAATTAAGTCGTAGTCATTATAATGAACTATCCTGTTTGAGTTAATGTACTCTGTTACTTTAATATCTGTATAAAAAGAAAATCCGCCTGCTTGATTGATAAAAAGAAAGAATGGATTTATATGAAATGATCTTGAAATGGAACCTTCATGGGGAAAAGACGCTCCAGTAATCTCCTCATATCCACCAACATCACAAAAATCCCTATCAAGATTTATGCTCAATATTCCAAAAGACGGACTTACTCGAACATTTGCAACAGTCCTTCCTCCTACATACACATGTATATGATTCCCATCATTTTCAATGGACTGCCATGAAAATCTATCAATCTCATAGTGATGGTGAAATGTCGCCCCTACTGGTTGTGCATAAACCGGATTTTCATTATCAATTATTACAGATACATGTTCCCAGTCGCCTTCGTGTATGTTTACGGCGTCATTAAATGGATAATAGAACCAATATTCGATTATATAGTACTGAGTGGAGGAACCGCCATATCCTTGCATTGTTTTGGATATGATGTTGTAATATACGTTTGGTTGTAGGTTCAAAGGTTCAATTACTGTTTCAAAGTAGGTCTTCCACCCTTGAGGAGTGTGAGAAGTTATTGGTAACGCTTTGTCTTCCCCTTGACTGTTGAAGTAACTCTCTGTGTAGATGTCGTCCACACGCATTGGAAATAAGGGATTGCCATCATGATAGTGAATAATTGGTGCGAACATTTGCGCAAGTTCATCTTCGTATATATCAATCACTCCATTCCCATTATTATCCTGTCCAAATAGAAGAATATTGGACAAAGGCAGGATCAATGTAATAAAAGCCAATGAATGTTCTTTTCTTGTATTCATCGTATTAACCTCCTTTTTTATTATTCTGTTCTAATTGCTTTCATGATTATGTTTTCACCCACCAAATAAGCTATGTTTTCTGTGAATGATATACCAATTAACCAGGCACCATCTAAGGGGTCATAAAACTCAAGGTAGTTATGCCAACTTTTCCCGTTGAAGTGAAGAATTGAATTCCTTTGTCCCACCACGAAAATATCGTTGTAAGCTCTTCCCCTAACGCGAAAGGGATAGCCCATTGCAACACCTTCTGGGATATCCCACCTTCTTGGATACCCCCATCGAGCATAACCTTGGTTCGATATAGACGCATGGAAGATACCCCACGATCCTACGGCTATGAGAGAGTCTATTTCAATATCTCTCCAGATACTGGCAATATTAAGAAGAATTTCATTTTCAGGCAGTGTATTCGTATTAATCGTCTTATCTCGCTCATAAAACTTGGACCAATTAAATCCATCATAGTGGAGTATTACAGATTCATCATATTCTTTCCCTGCTACCCATATATCATTCTCAGATGTCCCCCAAATATCAAGCAAATCAATATCCGTCCCGCTCTCAATCCTCTCAAAATCCACACCGTCGTAGTGGACAATGGTTCCTTCATTGCCAACGAAAAATATATTTGATTGAGATGATGCCCATATCTTCTCTACTGTTTCACCTGTTCCAATATCTCTAAGCCATTCTAACGTTGTCTCATTTCCATCCCAATGATATATACTCCCTGATGCAAACCAGATATCATTTTCAGAAAATGCACAAATTCCACGTGGTCTTACATTTGAATATCCCGCTTGTAACTTATATAAAATCCAATCTTCTCCATTCCAGATTGCTGATCCATATGTATCACTGTATGTTTCAATCTCCCCAACAACCCACACATTATTCTCATCAATCACTGCCACGTCGTATAGCGTTCCCCAATCGCCAAGTGTATCCACCTCCCACACAAAGTTGTGGCTGGTGGTGTCAATATTGTTCTCTACATTTTCATCCCGGGAGTCGCACGAGATGGAAAAAAGAAAGATCATTAAGGAAACGCATAAAAGCAAAAGAGAAAATAATTTCAGCTCTGATGTAGTTACAACGGAAAATTTACTTATGATTTTCACGTAACTAATATCTTTATTATTCTACAATTATTCAAGTTTAGAAAATGCTTTCATGACAATATTATCACCAACAATATATGCCACATTTTCTATCAGTGATAAAGACCTAAACCAAGTTCCTTCTACATCATAAAATTCTAGGTAATTATGCCAACTTTTCCCGTTGAAGTGAAGGATTGAATTCCTTTGTCCCACCACGAAAATATCGTTGTAGGAATATCCTCTTACTTTAAATGGATAACCTACATTGACATCTTCTGGCATATCCCACCGTCTTTGATATCCCCATCTTGAATAACCCTGATTTGAAATAGAAGCGTGGAAAGTACCCCATGAGCCTATGGCTATCAGAGTATCTTCTTCCGTATCTCTCCAAACGCTTACAATATCTAAAAGAATTTGACTGTAAGGTATAGTATATATATCTATAGAATTGTCCCGCTCATAAAACTGGGACCAACTAAATCCATCATAATGGATTATTACAGATTCATTATCTTCTTTTCCTGCTACCCATATATCATTCTCAGACGTTCCCCAAATGTCAAGCAAATCAATCTCTACATCGCTCTCCATACGCTCAAAATTTCCCCCATCATAGTGGAAAATTGAACCATTATATCCTACAAAATAAATATTTGTTGAAGAACTACCCCAAATTGCTTTAGTACTTGCCCCCATTCCAGTGACGTAGTCTGTTTCCCATTCTTCCCCATTAAAATGTCCATAAGAACCAAAATAAACCATGACCCAAATATCATCAGAACTAATAGCAAAAATACTTCTAATTTCACCAAAAGCCATTGAACCATAATATGTTTTAAACATTATTCGCTTTAATTCCCATTCACTGCCATCCCAGTAAGCTGCATTGTAAGGCCCACCCGTAGATTCAATGTTTCCCACGACCCAGACATCATTCTCATCAATAATCGCCACATCACGAAGCAATCCGCTCGTTCCAACTGTATCTATCTCCCAGACAAAATTGTGGCTGGTGGTATCCATAAGGCATCTGGTGTTATCTTCATTCCAGTGGTAACCTTCTTCACATTCGCATTCCCTATTTACTTCTATCTGATGAGGACCACAATCTATATCTTCAGGTGGCTCAGGGCAGGCGGTAAATAGAAGGCAAAGGCTGAGGAAAAGGCTAAGGAAAAGATATGAAAAATGGGTTTCAAGAAAATAGATTAATTTCACCTCGGAAAATCTCATTATTGTAATTTTACTCAATACAAAATTCATCTTCAAGCTCAATCCATATTTTTACTCTGTCCTTATTGTTTTCATAATTATATTGTCACCGACTAAGTATGAAACGTTCTCTGCAACTGCCACAGATCTAAACCAAACCCCATTTACTACTCAGTGCAATAAATAGTTTGCATTATTAGGATTATCATGTGTAATTTT
>CAZVFT010000030.1:0-25646 GCA_964626495.1 uncultured bacterium | reverse complement strand
AATATGCAGCAATGTAAACTATTTTATGCTCCCCGTAGTATGTTACTTTTATTTGGTACAAAGACTTTCCCTATTCTTTTGTCTATATACAAAAGAACCAAAAAATCACGGCTGCCAGACCTGCTACTAAAATTCTCCTGTCTAGACGGAAAAATAAAAACTCATCCGGCCGCCGCCGGATTCAAACAGTTTATTTTTCTGATCGTCCAGCCCGTCGAATTTCTTAACGTGCAGATCTGCAATACCGAAAAAAATTAAAACGTTGTTTAGTTTGTTTACATAAAAGCATCGCATTTGAAACGTATGGTGAAAAGAGGGCGACAGTTCTTTTCGTTCTTTTCTTTTGAAGAAAAGGACTTTTTCTGTTTTTGATTAAAGGATAATCGGGCTCTTTGAATAGATACGTTTCGTTCCTCATCATTTGTGATACCTAACAGATATGGGCAACCCATTCGTTAAACGATTAACGAAAACTATTTAAACAATTTTTATCATTATAATTTTAAAAAAGAATTCTTATCTTGGACATATGGAATTTATAGGCATAATCATCTTTTTCGTTGGTCTACTCATTGGAGGTATTGCCGTCTATTTTTTCGTCAAGCAGAGATTGCAGATGGTTGACAGGACGAGAGAACAGATGAAGGATGTTTTTGCTACGCTTTCCGTAGATGCTCTCAAAACCAGCACAGACCAATTCCTGAAACTTGCCAGTGAAACGTTGAAAGGTCAAACGGAAAAGGGAGTATCTTCACTTGAGGAAAAAAAGAAGTTGATTGACGCAAACCTGAAACAGATGTCAGAGGTTTTGGAAGGATTGAGCAAAGAATCTGTTGTGTTAAGAACTCAACTGTCGGAGAGTCAGAAAGAGACGGAAAAGTTACGGGGGACAGCGGAGGATCTTCGAAATGTTCTTTCCAGTTCACAGGCGAGGGGTCAGTGGGGGGAGCGGATGGTGGAAGATATTCTCAAGGTGATAGGGTTGGTGGAAAATGTGAACTATGTGAAACAAACAAAAATCAGTTCTGGCGAAAAACCTGATTTTACATTTTTCCTTCCGAAAGAGAAGAGAGTGAATATGGATGTAAAATTCCCCCTGGCGCATTATGAACGATTTATTAGCGCTGATGTAGATGACGTTAAGGAGAAGGAAAAAAAGTTGTTTCTTGATGATGTAAAAGGTCACATCAAGACCGTAGCAAATAGAGGTTATATTAATCCAACGGAAGGAACGGTGGACTATGTTTTAATGTTTATTCCTAACGAAAGTATTTATTCGTTTATCCACCAGTCTGAACCTGATTTGCTTGACCTTGCTCTCGGGAAACATATTGTACTCTGTTCTCCAATCACGCTTTATGCTGTTTTATCGCTTATTCATCAAGCAGTGGGAAATTTTGCTATGGAAGAGAAAGCGGGAGAAATTATGACACTTCTCAGGGAATTTGAGAAGCAGTGGAATAAATTTGTGGAATCAATGGAAAAGATGGGACGAAGAATTGATGATACCAAACGGGAGTTCGAATCGCTCACGACCACCCGCACTCGACAGCTTGAACGACCCCTACAAAAAATCAAGGAAGTAGAAATCGGGATTCTGCCGGAAGAATCTACTGAAAAAGATTGATCAGTTAAAACAGACTATCTCAAACTTTCATTTATAATATTTTACGGGGGTACCTAACGATATCTATGTTCCTCCTTACCAGAATGATATTTTTGTTTGTTATCTCCTTAATCTTTCCTGTTATCCCTTCATAGGGACTAAACTAATCCCGTCTATGTTCAAAAAAATCTTCAGGGAGTGAAAAAGTATCAAGATAAATACAAAATGTTTAGATGGATTCGTTTATTCTTTTTTCTAATTCTTTTAACTCTTTTATGAGAACATCAAACTCAGGCTCTTCTCCCAAAATCATATTCTTTGTTTCCAAATAATCATTTTTCAATTCACCAGATAAATTCTCCTTTGGAACGAGTTTTAAGTTTCCATTCAAAGCACCCAGATAATTTGCATCAGTTTGTTCGTAAAACTTTTTGTTGTGGTTAATTACTTTCAAAAATAACTCACTATTTTGATTGCTATTTTTAATTAAATCCTGTTTTGACAACAGTACGACATCATAACAATGTCTTGAAAATCTCTCAGGTAATTTATCTCGACCTATAAAGATTCTATGAAGCATAGCCACCTTTTCCCAAAAAGTGCGTTCGGCATTTAGGGTCTTTACAGGAATACTTTTCTCTTCAAACTGTTCAGAAAAATACTCTGCAATAATTGGTGAAATATTTTGGGTATCAAATGGTTCATTCGATGCTCTGGGATCAATCTCAAATTTTACTGTTGGAGAAATGTAACCTGTCTGATAGTTGATTTGTGTTAAACTAGGAGGATAGTTAAAATAAAACTGGACAATTCTACCATCTTGTTGGCACTCTAACGACCATTTTTCATCTTCTATATTCTTACTAAAACTCTCTGTTAAATTGTCTTTAAAATCACTTTCAAGATAATATCTAACTTCTCTTCTGAGTTGTGTTAATAATTTTATACGCTGAGATTTTGATTTTGCATTGATTGGGTCACGCTTTCCGGTAAAACCAAAATGCTTGTAGCTAACCCCTAAATCAACATCCTCAGAGAACCTTTTTATAATTGAATGTGCCTTAGATAAACTTGTACCACCACGAAATATGAAATGATCGGATATCTCATCTAAACCAAAAATATGTTTCATAGCCCACACCACCCAAAAATCTTTTTCCGTAATAATGGAAATATGTCCGATTCGAATAGCTGTCTCTGTAAAAATATATCTTCTGTCTTTAATTGGTAATTTAGCAATGCTATTCATATTACGCTCCACCTGCAATTTGGTTAATAGCCGATTGCATCCAGATTGGAGTTGTGTTTTTATCCTTTAAAATCAATGCTTTATCTTCTGGTTTTAATATCTTTTTTAATCTCGAAATAATTTTATCATTTAAACGATCTTTACCAAAATATCTCAAACTCTGAAATACAAGTCCCGTTATTTTTCCCGCACCAATAAGTTTTTTTGGAGTCGCCTGTCTAAAAAAAATTTTTTGTCTTCCGACCCGCCGCACTCTTCGGGTTCCGTCCGTATATAAAATTAATTTTGCAGGCACCTGATTTGACAACCCTAAAATATTTGCAGCATAAGATTCTGAAACTTGGATTTTTGTTTGTGTACTTCTTGCGATGGCTTGGGCTACTGAAAACAAATCTGCTGATATTGGACCAAAACTACTTATTTCAGGATAATCATATATTCCTTGAGTCACTCTGCGAATCTTTTCTCTTTTTGCCAAACGAGATAAAGTTTGGTCAATAGATTCTCGTGAACCCAAATCCTGAAAGTCGAACGGCGTAAATACCCATCCACGATCTTTCTTCATTATTCTCTGATATATGCTGTTTGCTATTGTTTTCATATTTTTTTCACGTTTACAGTCATTTAAAATTAGTGTTATTTCTGACACTATGCAAGAGTTAATTACACTTATTTCTTCTATATTTTCCCTATCATCCCTTCATAGAGACTAAACTGCTCCTGCCAGTATTCCAGGAAATCTTCGGGGAGTGAAAAAATATCAAGATTAATACAAAGTGTTTTCGATTCAAAACACCTAACCTGAAAAATTCACCACAAAGACTTGAAGAAGTATTTATATAAAAGAAGATAAGGATAAATGGGATTATGAAATTTATGAAGAAAAAATGACAAATCGTTTTTCCTATAAAACCATTCATATTAATCCTTTGTGTCTTCCCGCCTGACCATGCCATTCGGGCAGGAGTGCCTTAGTGGGCCTCGGCCCTGGGCGTCCCGCCACGGGGAGTCCGTAGTCCTAGCCGTTCCGGCAACGGAGAGGCCCTATGGCGAGCCCTGATGAATAGATCAAGCTTAATGATATTATTTCCTATTCTAATATACAAGATTGAAAGGGTGAATGGATGAATGATTGGATGACTGTATATCGGTGCTAATAGGGGAGAAAGCAAGAAGTGTATTTTAAAATGGTTTCATAGGATAATTTATTGACCGTTAATAAAAATCTGTTCGTAATACAGGTTGGAATAATTCCTTGCGATGGGCACAAACAGGATCGGCGCTGCATTTGGAACATTCCGGTTCAGACATTTCCGGGCAGCGTTTCCTGGAGAAGAAAAAATATTCATCCACGGTAGCCATCGATCGTCCCGATAATTCAGGTAATTGGTCTACTGCTTTATACGTGGCAAAACGGACAGCCCATTCGTCCGATTCGTTTACTAACTGTCTCTTTTCCAGTTTGTTTCTTAATTTGTTGTCCACAACATCAAGGAGTCCCATACGCAGATTTGACCGCATACAATGGTAATCAATAATAGGAGGGAGACATTCATTTTTACCAAATGTGAAAAATGCCTCCGGACGATTATTCAGTATCATGGCCAACAGAGAGCTTTTTTTCCGTAATGGATCTTCGCCGTAACCACCCACGTTATCCAACATAGATAAAAATGTTTTCAATGGTTCTTCTGAATGTTGTGCTATGTGTAAAATACTGTTGGGTGTCCAACCAAGTTTTAGCATAGTTTTTCCGTAACGTTGGGCGATATCCAAATGCATTTCAATTGTCGGCATAACGTCATTCCCATCATCCGTTTTGAATATTTTCCACATTTCATCCATGGTTGTTCTCGCTTGTCGCTCTAGCGAAAAATAATCTGGATCAAGATTCATATATTGCTTATACGCCATGAAAAGATAAAAAGAACCTTTTAGTTTTTCTCCGCCGATGGTTTCAATCAATGGTAAATGATAACGATTTTCTTCCATTGTCCAGAAACCGAATTGCTGGAGTGTGGTAACAAAAAAGTAATCGATGGTTAATGGATGATGAATGGGCGGAAGGGACGATGCTACAAAATTAAACGGCTTTTCATCATTAAGTCCGGAAATCAATTTTGCTGTTTTTTGAATCTGCTTTTGATTTAAAACAACCCGGTTATCTGATTGAATTTCTGGTATGGTTGGGTTAATTGTTTTGTTCTGCTTTTTTAGTTTCTGTTGAGTTCAAATTGTCGGGTACCAAACATGCAAAAAAGTAGTAGCCCTCTTGTCGGTTCTATGTGATGTTATGTGCTTTGTTTGAAATTTTGAAAATACGCATCAATTTCTGGTCTTAACTCAATACCTGCTCTTTCGAAACAATTTAATAATTCTGAATAGGCACCATCATTACCGAGAAAGCCCCACAATTCTTCTGCGACTTTTAATTCGTTATCCAAATCTAACATACCTTTTAGAGTCCATCTTTCATAAGGTTTTGGCTCGTATGGATTGTAGGGGATAGCAATATATGACGCTACTTTTGTATTTGGATTTTTTGCTAAATAAATTGCTATCCACTCTAACAAGGTTCTTTTGAAATCTTTAAAATTACTGATATTTGGTTTTGCCGTTTTCAAATCAAATAAATGTGCTGTTCCATCAAAACCTTGAACAAATAAATCCACTTTTATAGTTTTTAATTTGTTTATTGTCCCTTTATTGCAAACTTTTCTTATTCTCTCAATTTCTTCTAACTTGTTTGGATTTTCCCCCATTGTAAGTTCATTCATAATATGTTGAATTTCAGATTGGGCTTGTTCGCTAATAGTATCACCTACAACGTACTGTTTTTGTGCGAATTCAAAGTTCGAACTTGCCAAAGTTTCTGCAACAGGTTCAAAAATAGATGTTCCAAAAGTAGTATTTAAAGAATGGATAAAAGAAAATAATGCCATTCTATCCCGACCAAGCAATCGATAGTGAAAAGGCATATTTTTCGTTTCTGGGCTATATGTTTGAAACTTTTTCAATAGACTTTCTTTGATAGTATTTTCAATTCTTTGTATTTGTTCTTTTGTAAGCGGCATTCTATCTTTCCTTTAAATGAAATATTATTTCTGCATAGGCATTGGATCTGTCTTTTTCCACTCTATTTAACACAGGGCGCTTAAATCGATTAACAATTTTCATATCAGCAAACTGAGCAATCTCAGGATATAGATTAAATTTGTCATTGGCTACTAGAAATATGTCATAATCTTTTTGAATGTATTTCTTACAATTTTTTAAAGATTCTGCTATACCTTTAACATAGGAATCCCTTGCTTCTTTTCCCTGACCTTTTGAAAGAGGTCCGATTTCTAATTCATCTTTTCGATCAAATCCGAATATTTCATATGAATAAGCATGCTGTTCATGATAGTCAATAAGTCCGACATAAGGTGGACTTGAAAAAATTCCCTTTATTTTTTGTCTCAGTAAAATTTTAGCAAACTCTGGATTTTTCTTTTTAATTTCTTCACAAATATCCATTGTTCTGCTATCTCCTGTCAAACAGATTTGAAATGTTTTAGTTCTTAATCTATCGAATTCTTTAAGGCGATTTAATGTGTCTATAGTGTACCTTTGCCACCAACCCTTGATGGAAAATAGTGGTTTACATACTTTACCGTGTTTCTTACAGTAATATGTGGTTGTGACAGGTTCTTTTAAGGTTGCTAAATCAGCATGAGTGGTTGCTCGGCAAGAGCGAACTGTTCTACTCAAGATAATTGCTAATATTTTTTTAATATCCTTATTTACTACTTTTTTCAATTCATTAAATAAAAAATCAATTTCTTCTCTCACAGGGAATAAGAACCACTTATCTAAGAAAGAATTATTTTTATTTTGTTTAATTTTGATTGTATATTTTTCTATTAAATTATAATAAATACTTAAAAACTCTTGTTCTTTATCTTTAGCATATTTTTTTTCGTTGATCTCACCTTTTCTCACCTTTCTTCTATATTCTGGAGACGGAAAATACTTGTAGTTAAATTTTGCAAGTTCAGAAAGAAGATGTTTTTCAAAAGTGATATTATTCCTTGATTTTTGAAAAATTTTCAAACTTAATGATATTTTTTTAACGACTTTCCTAAGTTGTTGGATATTATGCTTTTCAACTTTAGCATTACTAATTATAGCATTAAAAGCAGAAACATCTATACCAATCGCATTCATTCCTAATTCATTTGCTTGGACTAATGTTGTTCCGCTACCGCAAAATGGATCCAACACAATATCACCCTTATTGAAGTATGTTTGTTGTTTGAATTTGTCAGTATGAGAATCAAGAAAATATTCTACTAATTGAGGAATAAATTTGCCTTTATACGGATGTAATCTGTGGACGTGTTTTGTCCTTTCTGATTCTTTGTATTCTATAAAAGATAAATGCCAATTAAGGTCCTCTCCTAATTTCTTTTTCCACTGTTTTTCTCTATCATGAGAGTCGTAATAACCTTTTAATTCTTCAATTTTTATTAGGGGGTTACCATTACCCCCATACTTTTTTATTCTTCCGTATTGGAGTAAATATGAAATATTAGAAGTTGTAATATTCCGATTCAAATATTGTGAAGCCCAATTAGCTGCTTCTTTTAAATTGATGAACTTTTTCTTATCTTTTCCAAACAATGTTAGTTGATTCATTTTTGTTTGACTCCGCATTCAGACTCTTTATAGTTTTTCACAACTTTATAAAAAATATCCATATCCCCCTTTGTCAGGATATTAAGAAATTACGCTTAGGACCTATCACGGCGATCAGGTTCAAAAATGAAAATAACAAAGGGGGAACAATCAAGAATCATAACCACAAGAAGTTAATTGAAAATAGACGATACGTACAATAGAAAATTATTGTCGGGATTGATCTCAACCAAAGGAAATCCATTGTTCACAAAAAAGTTATCTCCTTTGAAATGATCTCACCAGAACCGAGTAACCGGTCCTCAATAAACTGAAAAACCCCTTCTAATGATTGTTCCACTCTGCCCGAATTGTTAGCGATGATAACCAATCCCAGTGTGCATCGCTGCCATTTATCGTGATACTCAATTTCAGCAATGGAGACATTAAACCGGCTCCGAACTTTTTCTACCACACTTTTGATAATTTTCCGCTTTTCTTTCAGGGAATGAGAGTGAGGTAGAAAAATCTGAACAGTCAGAAGTCCAACGTGGGGATGATTGGTGTTGAGTGATGGTATTTTCATTTTTCTTCAAATTCCGGACAGAGAAAATCTTGATAATCACAGTAATCACAGTGCCACCCTTTCCGGGGTTTGAATTCTCCTTTTCGGATACCGTCTGCTACTTTTTTCACCTTTTGAATGTGCCGTAACAGGTCATCTGTTGAAAATGTATGGCTTTCTATTGGGTCGTCTGAATGCCTGAGGAAATGCAGTCGAGCTTCAGCGGGAAGTCCCTTTATGTTTTCCACAGCATTCCGATGCAGTGCTTCGGAATAAAGAGCGAGCTGAAGACTCGATTTTGCCTTGCTCTTACTTTTACTGGTCTTGTAATCCGTAACGGTTAACCCGTTTCCGTCCTTATCGATTCTATCAATTTTCCCTCTGATTCGAACGTTTAAATCATCAATGACAAAGTCGAATTTTGCTTCCCGTGATAACACATTAGGCGGATTATCTTGGGCAAAATGATAATAATCAGTTAGGATTTCTTTCCCCTGCCGCTTGAACTCCTTTTCCCGAATGAGATAATCAAATGCATCCTGCTTCCAATGGTCATCCAGCAGTAAAAGTAAACCCTCCAGCGATTGATCTTTGCTGCCATGGTATTCTTCCAACACCCTGTGGATGATACTGCCAAATTCCATCTGTGCGATACTTTTTCTCTCCGGGATACGATCAATTTTATTCAGGCGGTATTTGTACGGACAGGTATCGTACTCCTCAATACTGCTGGCAGAGAGATTAAGGGGTGATTTTGGTTGTTGTTCCTCACAAACAGGACTGTCCATCAAGTGGACGTACGGGTGATCTTCGGGTAATTTCATTTCTTTATCTACCATTTGTAATGTATCTATGATGTCTTTTGCATTGCCAAAATGACGGGCGGAAAGCTCACGATTTAGTTCAATCAGCAATTTTTGTTTTAATGCTGATTTGGGATCTATTTTTTGTTTGGAGACTGTTTCGGTCATATCATCTCTCCTTATGATTTTATTGACCACAGGTTGCAATTCTTTCATTAGAATGGATTGATATTTTTCAGGTCCAAAAAGATGAAGGCGTTCTATTGTACGGGTGATGGCGACATAAAATACCCGTCGCTCTTCGTTGACATATTCCCCTCTTGGCATCATTCCCTCAGGTGGCTTCCAGTGAAACCAGGTCTCTGGTAAACTGTCCGCCTGGGAGGATTTTCTGTATCCCCTGGGAAAGCTGCCGGAACGAAGAAAAGGTATCATTACAATGGGGAATTCCAGTCCTTTACTCTGATGTATGGTCATCACCTTGACGGCAGAGCCAAAATCCTCCTGGTCGGGCTGGATTGCCTGAAGTGCATTGTCGAGAGCCAATATATCCATATATTTGAGCCACGCTTGGAGACTTTTATCTTTTTCCCTGCAGGAAAATGATTCCGCTATGGATAATAAATGTCCAATGTTTATGAGTGCAAGTCGCTCAGCATATCGATAGCTGTGGTGGGTTGACTTTAGAAGGTCCGTTTCTTTCAGAATATTCCAGATCATTTCATCGGCTTGAGCCTTCTGTCTCATTTTGCTGATTAATTTCTCACGAGTGGAAAGTAACCATTTTAGTTTTTCTTTGGTATTGAGACTGAGTTGGTCGTTGTCAACTTGATTTTTCAAGTTTGTAATGCGGTCGTTTAGATTTTGAGATTTATGCTTCCTGTACCACTGTTTTGCAAGGTGATCTTCAAAATATTTGACAAGGAGTCTAAAAAGGGCTGCTTCCCCTTTGGGATTATCAAACAGGATGTGACCCCACGCCAGTATATCCTTGATGACCGGAATACCAAAAAATCGCTCTACAAAAACGTCAGTGGGAATGAAAGCTTGCTGAAGGGCGGTGGCAACATTTTTCACGTGCCTCCAGGATCGGCAAATGACGGCAATATCTCTATAGTTTCGCTGTTTTTTGTGAACGTAATACTGCACGAGTTCGGGAATCTTTGACAGGGTTTGGGTTTTATCTCCCACATGCCATGTGGGAACTGGACCGTGTTTCTTTTCCGAAGATTCCAAGTTTTTTTCTGTTCGGTTTGTATCATTGGCGATACTGACATTAGCCAGATCAAGGATTTCCTGACTTGAGCGATAATTTTTCTCGAGTTTTGTCATGCAATAATCAGAATGAGTTGAGTATCGCTCTTCAAAATCTTTGATGTTGTAGTAGTTGGCACCACGAAAACTGTAAATGCATTGATCTTCGTCTCCCACCACGGTGATGCTTGGGTTTTCCTTTACGATGAAATTGACAATACGGTTGAGAGCATAGTTGTTATCCTGATATTCATCAATAATGAAATGCTGATGGAGGTTTCGAACCTCCTGGAGGATTTTCGAGCTGTACCTGAGCATTTTCCAGCAATTGAGGATCATATCACCGTAGTCTACCAAATCGTCGTCTGATTTCCACTCTTGGTATGTTTCGTACACCTGGACCAGGTCGTTGAATTGGCGAATATATTCCTGCGGATCAGTGCTGTCGTTCAATCGCGGGAAATGGTCAAAGATATTTTCTTCCGACAAAATAATTTGATTTAATTTTTGTTGGACTTCAGATGGTGTCAGGAGTTCGTCACGAATCCGGTTGAAAAAGGGAATAAAACTCACGTTCACGGCAGATATGGGGTTAGCTTTAAACTGGTGTGAGGTTAGAAAGGTCATTTCATCAAAACGAGAAAGAAGCATATATCTAATATCGTTTTCCTGAATTAGGAGTTTTTCAGCATCTGAGGAATCACTGAATTGACGAACCAGCTGGTTACAAAATCCATGAAATGTGGAAATAACCATACCCTCCGTTGAGATGTCCTTTTTCTCATTGATTTTTGAAATCAGTTCAGCGGTCGCTTTTTCCGTAAAGGTGAGAACGACAATATTTACAGGATTTGCACTTCCTGATTTTATCAAATGTCGGATTCGGTAGATTAGTGTGGATGTTTTTCCTGTACCAGCACCAGCGATAATCATCAAGGGAGCTGGAGGATGGTAAATGACTTCTTTCTGTCTCTTGTTTGGGGTAAATATCATCGCTTTAAGTTAAGGAATCATTGTACGACAGGCAACACTGCCCATAGCGTAAGCGAGGGCCCTGCCTGTCGAACTTTAACTGAATTAATAATCACTAAGAGATTCCGACAAGCTGGTAGCTTGTCGTACAAAAATGTTTGGCATTTTCGGATTTCAAGTTTTAACCTTTTTATATCCATAGGGTCTAAAAGGTGTAATGGTCAATGACAGACTTCGAACTAATAAAACAATTTCAGGCAGGAGAGAAAGGAGCATTTGATGAGCTGGTCAAACGGCATTATCCAACAACATTTGCAATGTTTTCTCGAATGTTGCGAGAAGAAATGTCTGCCAATGATCTATGTCAGGAAACGTACATCAAAGTTTATAAGGGACTTAATAAGTTTCGCTTTAAGTCAGAATTTACAACGTGGCTCTATCGGATATCCATTAACGTTGCAAATAATCATTTTAAGAAGCAAAAGGTACGTGAATTTTTATCATTGGATAGGGGAGAAGATCCAATTACAGAGGTTTCGTCGGAATCCGATTTTGAACTCTCTCCATATCTCTGGAAGGCAATTGCAAAGCTGTCAAGGAAGCAAAAAATGATATTGATTCTTCGTATTTTTCAAGGACTTCCTTTTAAAGAAGTCGCAGGAGTGATGAAAATGACAGAAAACAGTGCAAAAGTCAATTACCACCACGCAATTAAAAATCTTAAATCAATTTTAAGGGTAGAATGATGGACGAATTTGAGAAGAAATTATTTTCTTTTGCTGATCGACCAACTCCCGATTCAAATACCGATGAATTTCTGGATCACCTTCACAGCACACTCCAGCACAGACGGAAAGTCAAACGGCAGCTTTTCTCTATTGCTTCACTTTTCATAGCAGGAGTTCTAATCACCGTAGGACTGTTCCAAACTGCAATGGAAGAGGAAGATTTCAGTCAAAACGGGAAAGAAGAATTTCTCTTTTTTACATCGTTTGAAGATGAAGATCTTTCAGATATTGAATTGCCATTGGATAGTGAATTTATTTATGATGCACTTGAGTATCTTGTGGACGAAGTGGATCCAGTGGGGTTTCATTCTGACATCTCTTATGATTTAGACTTATTTGGAATTTTAAATAACTCACACATAACTAATAAGGAGAATCAATCATGAAACAACTATTAGTCATCCTTATGGTAACACTCTTTGTCGTTGGCGGTTATTGTCAGGAGGAATTCCCTCCACCTCTGCCTGAAGAGGGTATGTCCCTTCATAAGCCCGCCAGGGAGAGGATGGAAATGATGAAAATGTGGAAGATGACAGAGTATCTCGATCTCAGTGAGGAACAGGCAGAGAAATTCTTTCCGATGTATAGAACTTTATCCAAGGAATTGGAGGAAATGAGTATACAACAGAGAGAAGTAATGATGAACATAAAAGAGATATTGGATGGAGATAAGGAAATACAGGGAAAGGAGATAAATAAAATTGTGCAAAATGCTTCTGAGGTTGAGAAGAAAAAGATTGATAAGAAACAGGAGTTTATCGAGGGGCTTGATGATGTTCTGACAGCCAGACAGAAGGCGAAATATGTCGTTTTCGAGATCAGGTTTAAAACCCAGCTTAGAGATGCAATTCGTCATAAAAGACCGATGGAACCCCAAAAACCTCACGGTAGAAAACGAATGCCATAATAATATCCTAATTAATTCTTTAGTCCACGAATTACACGAATAAACACTAATATTATGAAGGAATTGTCCTGAGCTCTTCGGCTTCACTCAGGACAGGCTTGTCGAAGGGTTACAGAAATTGGTCATAAAAAATACTTTTCGTAATTTTAAAACAACAATATGTTGTAGCTACCATAATATAAATACTTTGTGTTTCTCTGTGTCCTCTGTGGCGAATAATTCAAGATATGACAATTATTACGAATTCATTGTGAAAAAAACATGGTCAGGATGGGTCTTTTAGATCAGGCAATTCAGCAGGCAGAACAGCTTTATGATTCGTTGGTGGGAGATGGAGATCTTACCACAGAAAACCTGTCTCCTTATCCTCGATATACTGTAGCTGAAATTCGATCGAGGAAAGAAACGCCTATTTGTGGCCTTGCTCTCCTCGAAACATTGATGAAACGTGGAGATTCAACGGTTATCTTCCGGCGGCTTGTCCGAAATGGCGAGGTAATTAAAACCGGTGACCCAGTTGCAGAGATAGAGGGAAATGGTCAGGCAATTGTAACAGGGTGGCAGGTTGGAAAGTCAATTTTATCTCTTGTTTCGCAGATTTACTCACAGGTTGCTGAGACAATAAATGTTTTAAAGTCTGTTGATATTAATGTCACTCATCCTCACAATCTGCCAGTGGGATATGATAAAATAATTCGCTATGCTGTTTCTTCTGCTGGTGGCTATACATATAAAACTGGTTTAGATGAAAATATTTATCTTACACCTGAACACACAGGTTGGGTCAAATCACTGAAAAATGCCATTGATTTCACCAACAAGGAAATTGGTGAAAGCCGTTCGGTTATCTCAGTTTTTGTAGAGGTAACTGATTCTGAAGAAGTGGTATTGGTAGACCATACCAAAGTGAATTATGTCTATTGCAAAGGCTTCTCCATTGAAAAAATAAAAAAGTTAGGAGAAACTACCAAAGGATGGATCAAATTAATTGTGGACGAGACGGTTCCTTTAGCTGAGATCAAAGAATTACGACGTGCGGGAGTTAAACTGTATCAACTGAATGTGAATCAGTTCTTTCAAGGAGAGGATTTGTTTACACTTAACATCAAACAATAGAGGAGAAAAATACCATGAAAAAGAAGTTGATTGTTCCCATTCTGGCAGTGGCTGTTCTTGCGTTTTTCGGTATGAGTTGTGAAGACAGTGGAGAAATAACCCAAGAAGAAATCATTACAGCGCTGGAAGA
The DNA here is from genome assembly GCA_964626495.1 of uncultured bacterium. Lineage (GTDB taxonomy): Bacteria > Fidelibacterota > Marinisomatia > Marinisomatales > CAZVFT01 > JACNLN01. The sequence goes on along the minus strand of CAZVFT010000030.1, from coordinate 11,597 downwards.
TATGATTGCAGAAGACGAGGCTCTCAACATTGAAGAGTTTGGTGATGGAGGAGCTGATGAGGAGGAATATGGTGAAATTACGGATGGATCGTTTGGAAAAATGACAGATGATTATTTTCCCTCAGATAGCTTGCGTTTCCGGTTTGGCCGCAGAGTGGACTCTCTTGTGATGATCATCAGTCACGAATTCATTGGTGACACTGTAATAATATCCACTATTGAGCATATTGTTAGCGGTCAATTCATCACGGTTATTTATGATACATCTACAGGTGTTCAGGTGGATTCCTTTGCAAAGGACTTTACCACTGATGCCATCAGGAAGGTTAAGTTTGTACGGATAAATAATACAGATAATCCACGCTGGAACTGGAGGTTAGATTCTTTGACACCTGTCGTCAGTTTGGGTGATGATAAGATTGCTATTGATTCGCTGAAAATCTATACTGCTAATGGGTCACTTCTTTACGTATTCGAGAGCGATGGCATTCAGGATCTTTTCATCAAACGGAGTGACATTCCCACCTTCCAGGCATGGTTACCAATTGTAATGAAGCTATACATTTCCAATGCTGATCCCGTTTACAATTGGGAATCTGGAGAAGGTGCCCATTTGAAATTTGGTCGTGGTCGCCGGGATACAAACAGACACCGGCATGTACGCCTTCGTTTCTATGATGATGGCAATCCCGAGCCTCCTGGTGGTGATCTAGTGGCTTATGATGATGAATTTTCCCGTATCTGGTGGATGCATCCCCCAGGTTATGGATATAACCTTCGTGTCTTCAAGGCATTTGTGGATGTGATTGATTTTGAAACGCTCTTCAGTTCTGACGGTAGCTACCACGCTGCCTTTTGGGGGTTTCCTTATCATTCGGTAAGAGGAGAGTAATGTAGAAGTTTACAAGATCCTTCCTGATTGTTAACGGCGAAGATGCCATCCACCAAGAACTGGATGGCATCTTTCATTTTTAAAGTAACACCAAATCCAAAATTGGATTTCAGGTTGGCTTACAACTTGTGGGTATTACTTTTGCATGAATTATTACTTCCAAGAGGGAATCGAAATACTGAAAAGTGAGATAATCGCTGTACTCCAACAGCTATCTTTATACCTGCCCGCCCTTCCAAGAAGGGAGTGGGTCTTACGGTATTGCAGCAGATAAAGGGTGGGAGAGTTAGTATTTTTTTCACTATCTTGGTTTTTTAAAGAACAGAACTTGCTCTGTTCTGTAGGTTAAACTGGACTGAAACTAACAACATTACATACCAGAGCGAGGAGATTACTCACCATTTTAACAAGAAACTCAGTAGATAGGGCAGAAATGTGGTGAGTTTTAGTGGCTACTTCACAAGGATCATCTTGCAGGTCTTGGAATACGATCCTGCCTGAAGATGGTAGATATAGACACCTGATCCGACAATGTTACCGTTGTCGTCTTTACTAAACCACCTAGCTGAGTGGTAGCCTGCCTCTTGTCGATCGGACACGAGTGACCGTACAGTTCTACCCAGTATATCGTAGATCGAGACGTTTACGTAGGCATCCTCAGGGAGATCGTACAAGATAGTAGTAGCTGGGTTGAAGGGATTGGGATAGTTCTGGTGGAGAGCGTAAACCTCCGGTATCGCCTTGACGTCAACGGGTATTGTTCCCTGGCTCACCACCTGACCGCCAATATCTAGAAACATATACGTCACTAGAACCTGCGAATCGTGTCTGTTTGTTGATTCTGCAGTAAACCTTATCTGTCTTGAATCGGACGCCGAAAAGTAACCGCATTCAGTAAGAATTGTGCCCGTTTCCAAACTCTTTTGGCTGAGCTCTACCCTCTCTTCTGAGGATTCTCCTGCAATAAACCTCATATCTCCCGTTGATTTAGGATATTGCAAAATGACTTGACCCGCCACAGCACCCTCAGGAAAATCGAAGAGAAGGTCTCGCTCTGACTGCTGAAACTCCAAACCCGGCCCGAAGCTCTCGCGAGCCAATAACTGCACAGGATTAGTCTGATGGTACCAGTTCCACATGCGGGTGAAGGTCATTATGTCACGGAGATCATAGATACCGTCCTGCTCAGGGATTAGATGGGGGACGTTCCCGCTGACAGGACCGAGTTCATAGCCGAAATCACTGTTCGTCCAGCCGTAGATGAAATCAGTCAGGTCGGTGACGTCCACAGCGAAGTCGCTGTTGTAATCAGCCAGCAGGTAGGTAGTAAAGGTCAGTACCTTATCTGTGGTAACGTCCCCCGCCCAGTCGGTGACTCCGCTGATCGTCAGCGTAAGCGTATCCAATGATGCATAAGGATCGGATATCGATACGACAACACTTGTATCGGTTTCGGAATAGTCGGATTGAACCGTCATACTCGGGTAAGCCAGTGATGTAATAGAAATTGACCCTGTACTCGTCAGTGGTTGTGAGAAGTGCACAGCGATCTGGTTATCGATTTCACTCAGAGTGGCTGTTGTATCAGGATAGGTATACATAATAACAGCCTGCCGGGGAACCCCGGTGACTTCATCAGAAAAGACACTTTCATTACCTGGAATGTCTACGGCTGTTAATCTCAGGTAGTAGGTTGTCCCATCCTGGAATCCCTCGACAAACGACTCAGCCTCTGTGGTCGTGGTTTGAAGTACCTCGGTTATCGGAGCTTGTTCTGTTCCGGCATAGACCGTGTAGAAGGCTAAGTCTTCCTCCGGACTGGGATCCCAGACGAGCTTGATCCGTTCGCTGGAGAAAAACCCGATAAGGTTCTGCGGTGCAGCAGGTGCTGACTGGTCCACCAAGACACCGTCACTCTTCACCATAGAACCAATATTCTCGACGTTGTCAACTCCACGCACGTAGAGCTGGTAGACGTGGTCCACAGACAGCTCCAGATCAGTAAGGACAACTGAAGTGTCCATACCTGTGTCAGTCCACGGCAAATAGTACACAGCAACAGTTGTATCATAGAGAGCGTATTCATGACGGTTGAGACCAGAGATGCCATCTGTAAACAGGGACCAATACCCCTCGAAGTGATCTATATAGTTTTGCTGGTCAATATCTACTGAGTCACCGTCAACGGTCCAGTAGCCCTCAGGACCTGTATGATCTGCTGTGATTCCATCGGTACTGATCCAATCAGAGACATTGTCGACATTGTCTGTGGCACGGACAGAGACATAATATACCTGCTCGTCAACCAGCGTGAAGGATGCATCTGTAACTGAAGTATTAAGGCCTGTGGACGACCAGTCCATAACATCAATGGCTCCGGGTGAGGTGCCGACAGCGTACTCGTATAACTGGATGCCACTTACGGTATCCTCAAACTCGCTCCAAGTCGCCACAAGAGTATTAAACGAGCTCGTGAAGTCCTCATCAGACACAGTGCCATCAATCACGGATCCTACTGCAGGAGGAAAAATGTCTACCGTGATACCATCACTGGTTACAATAAGAGACTGGCTACCCGCAAGATCGTAAGCCCTCAATGAAGTGAAATAGGTGGCAGCATGAGAGAGAGATAAGTCGTAGGCCACCACAGAGGTGTCAATACCAACATTCGTCCAACTGACAACATCGGAGTCACTTTCTGTTGTGCCAATACAATACTCGTATGAAGCCAACTGTGGTTCATCACTGGAAGGCCAAAAAATTGCGATGGTGTCCGCCGATCCCTGAAAGTCCATATCAGCAGGGGATCCTTCAGTAGGAGCCCCTACTGTCGGCTCAAATAAATCAACAGTAATGCCATCACTGGAGACAAGATTGGAGCAATTACCTACCATATCCGTAGCTCGAACAGAGCCGTAGTATGTGGTATCATTGATGAGTGTAAGTCCAGTATCAGTTACACCTGTTTGTAAACCTACGTTATTCCACGGAATAACGTCATCACTCCCCTCGGAAGTACCGAAAGCATATTCGTAGAACTGAATGCCACTGGTGGTGTCGCTGAATCCTGACCAGGAGAGGTGAAGCGTATTCGAACTATTTGTCCAAGATTCATCCTCTTCCAAACCATCAACAACGCTACCAGTAGCTGGCTGAGTATGATCGGTGGTAATGCCGTTTGAGCTGATAACCTCAGAAACATTCCCTACAAGGTCAGTGGCTCTTACAGACTGATAATAAACCACAGCATCATCAAGGGATAGATCAGAAGCGGTAGCCGTGGTATCCATACTAACAGTTATCCAGGTAAATATGTCACTCTCTCCGGGCAGAGAACCAACAGCATATTCATAATGATCGATTCCACTCAAATTATCAGAAAAACCTGTCCAGGTAGCCGTAAGACTATCACCAGATCCAGTATAGACTAAATCTGTTTCTATACCGTCAATCACTACTCCGGTATCCGGGGGTGTTATATCTACCGTTATTCCGTCACCGGACATGACCACAGATACATTGCCAGCCACATCGTAAGCACGTACGGATCCGTAATAGGTAGTCCCTTCTGTGAGAGACAGGGAAGTTATGTAAACATCTGTAGCAGTACCTGCGTTTGTCCAGTCAACTATATCTGTTCCTTCAGGAGTTGACCCTACAGCATATTCATAATAATCTATCCCGGAGGCATCATCACTGCCATCCCATCCTATCATGAACGTTGTATCACTCCCCTGATAGTCCTCATCCTGAGTGGTAGCACCTTCGAATACAACGCTTATGACCGGTGCAATAGTATCAACGGTAACGCCGTCTGTTGTAGCGACATCGGAGACATTGTAAACAAGATCGGTGGCACGTACACTCACGAAGTAAGTTACTCCGTTGTCCAAGTCCAGCCCATCGTTAGTAACATGTGTAGCAGTATCTACGTCTGTCCACCCGATCACATTCGTCCCACCACTTGTTGTCCCTATGGCGTACTCGTAGAACTCGATACCACTGTAGGCATCACTGAAACCGCTCCAGACAGCCGCCAGGGTGGTCGTGGATGAGGTCCAGTCTATGTCACTTCCTTGGTCATTTATGGCTGTAATAGTGACAGGATCGGAGATATCTAAGTCAAAACCGTCAAACCTGGCTTTATCACCCAGTTTGCCAATAGAATCGGTAGCTCTGACATTAACATAGTAGTTAGGAACATCATTAAGACCACCGCCTGCATTTACAACCTGGTCGGATCCAGCTGACGTACAGATCAAATCCTCCTCAAACACGTCAATGACCGTGCCTGCTACGGGAGCACTCACATCCACCATAACCCCATCGCTTGAAGCAAAATCAGACCGGTTCCCCACATCATCAGTGGCACGAACGGATACATAGTATATAACACCATCCTGAAGGGAAAGACCTGTTGCCACCATAAATGTATCCAGTCCAACAGACAGCCAGTCTACCACTGATGAATCACCAGCTGCAAGACCCACAGCCGCTTCATAGAACGCAATACCGCTTAAACTGTCACCAAACCCTGTCCAGCTTGCTGTTAAAGAATCTGCCGTACCGGTAAATGTTAAATCTACCTCCAAACCATCAATAACAGTCCCTAAATAAGGTGCTGATATATCCGGTGTGATGCCATCTCCACTTGTCACATCAGACAGATTACCTGCCATATCAAATGCTCTTACACTGGCATAGTACGTAACTCCCTCTGTCAGACTCAATCCGGTGATGGTTACATCGGTATTGGTGCCTGCATCTGTCCAGTTAACCGTGCTGGTATCCCCAGCAGATGTACCCACAGCATATTCGTATCTCATCAAATCACGCCTTAAACTGTCTGCACCTGACCAGGATACTATCATCTCCACCAGTGTCCCCTGGTAATCAAAATCTTCCCCTATACCCCCTTCATCAACATAAAACACTAACGGCTTTGCTGTATCTACCATAATACCATCCGATGAAGCGGACAGAGATACGTGACCCACAGCATCTGTCGCTCGTACAGATACGTAATACGTGGTGCCGCTGATTAATGACAGACTATCATTCACAACGCTGGTACTGTCTCCATTATATGTCCAGTCCACAACACCACTGTCCCCAGGAGTGGTTCCAATGGCATATTCATAATAGGCAATACCGCTGTAAGCATCACTGAACCCTGTCCAGCTTGCCGACAGGGTGGTGGAATCGGATGTCCAGTCCAGATCATACTCCAAGCCGTCAATGACCGTGCCTGCTACGGGAGCACTCACATCCACCATAACCCCATCGCTTGAAGCAAAATCAGACCGGTTCCCCACATCATCAGTGGCACGAACGGATACATAGTATATAACACCATCCTGAAGGGAAAGACCTGTTGCCACCATAAATGTATCCAGTCCAACAGACAGCCAGTCTACCACTGATGAATCACCAGCTGCAAGACCCACAGCCGCTTCATAGAACGCAATACCGCTTAAACTGTCACCAAACCCTGTCCAGCTTGCTGTTAAAGAATCTGCCGTACCGGTAAATGTTAAATCTACCTCCAAACCATCAATAACAGTCCCTAAATAAGGTGCTGATATATCCGGTGTGATGCCATCTCCACTTGTCACATCAGACAGATTACCTGCCATATCAAATGCTCTTACACTGGCATAGTACGTAACTCCCTCTGTCAGACTCAATCCGGTGATGGTTACATCGGTATTGGTGCCTGCATCTGTCCAGTTAACCGTGCTGGTATCACCTGCAGTCGTCCCCAGCGCATACTCGTACTCACTAATCCCCGAAGCCGTATCGGAACCGCTCCAGGCTATAATCAGCGTAGTGTCACTATTTTGAAAATCTATATCTGCTGTGAGGGACCCTTCAATCACTTCTGTAATAACCGGCGGTGTCATATCAATCGTCACACCGTCCGTCGTGGTAGTGTCAGGAACCTGGCTGTCCATATCAGTACCGCGGACGCTGACATAGTACGTGCTTCCTTCTGTCATACTCAAACCGGATGCCGTGTAAAACGTGTCGGTACCAACGGAGGTCCAATCCAGTATATCAGATATGGCAGTGCTATCGCTGCCGATAGCCAGTTCATACGTCACTGTGCTATCATCCGTAAACGGTGCCCAGTTGGCAGAAGAGGATGTGGTGGAATTGTACCAGTCCACATCAGCGCCCAGACCATCGGCGATGGTGCCCGCTTTGGGCCGCTGGCTGGGCTGGTCGTTTTCGTGTGCCCCCATATCCGGATTAGAGCCAGCTGGGTTTGGACGGGGGTTTCCGTAGATATCAGTATCGGGAGCGACATACCACGTGCCTCCTATCTCGACGATATCAGCACCGGCACCGATGCATGGGGAATAATCAGACAAAGTATAATCGCCTGTTGAAGTATCTGAGAATAATGGGTTATTGTCAATATTTCCAGACAGCCAAGATATGTTTACATAATCGTTTGTTATAATATCATTCTGACCACCACCAATTAATGAATTTGATATATTAAGGAGATTAACATCTCCTCCTGTGCTAAAGTAGATATTTTCCGGGTTGTTATCGTATACGATTGAATTTAGTAAATTAATAACCGATCCGTTTTGACAGTAGGTACCACCACCATAGTTTGAAGTACTGTTCTGGACAATATTACTATTAATAAGTGTAACTTCAGAATGTGCTGATAAAGCAATCCCAGCACCACCCACGGAAGATGTATTATTATACACTAATGTATTAGAGCATATCAAGTTTCCACCAGATAAACCGAACCCACCCCCTTTATTTCCAGCAGTATTGTCAATAATTTTCGAGTTAGTAAGGTGTAAAATTGAAGAGTTAAAAGATATTCCACCACCATCAGCCATAGCAGTATTATTATAGAAAGTGAGATTTGTGAGTAGTGAATTTGAATTTATAATGTATAAGCCGCCTCCATCATAAGCTTCATTGTTACTGATAAAGAGATTGTCCAGTCTAGGATCTGAAAAATAGCATTTTACTCCACCACCTTGATTCTGAAATTGTTGTAATCCATTTGTTATAGTAAATCCAGAAAGCTCTGTGGTAGAATCCTCCCCACTCTCAAACGTCACCACACTCCCACTCTGATTCCCATCAATCGCTGTCTGGGAAATGTAGGAAGTATCGCCTGTGGTTAAGAATAAAGATCCAACCACAATATTCTTGCCGTTGTAGTTGATATTTTCTACGTAGGTACCGGGATGGACGAGGACGGTGTCGCCTGTGCTCGCTGAATCAATCCCAGCTTGTATTGCCGCCAAAGGTGATGAACTTGACCCAAACCCGGAACTCGACCCCGATGTAGACACATACCAGATTGGCATAGGTTTTACGGTAACGTCACTGGTGTAAGAACTGGCTAAGCCACTGCTTTTTACGGCTGTCATACGGTAATAATAGGTGGTACCATTGGTCAGACCCGTATCATCATAGGATGTGGTTGTTGAAGAAACACTGGCAATTTCTGTTGTGGGGTTAGCGGATGTTCCCCGGTAAATCTTATAACTGCTTACATCAGAAGAAGTGCTGGCTGTCCATGTTAACCTGACTTTCGCTGGAGCAGCATCAGCCGCAAGGTTTGTGGGTGGCTCCGGTGCTGTATTCCAACCACCTTCATGATATAGAGAATCGATTTCTGTTTCTGTTAATGCTCGATTAAAAATCATAATGTCATCTATCTCCCCATGAAAACAGTATTCTAATAGTGGGGCACCACTACCCAATTGATAGGTTCCTACTTTTAATCCTAATGTATTAGTATCAAGGGTCATCATTGGTTCATAGCCTGCATCATTTAGAATACCATCAATATAAAGCCGAGCACTATCTTCTTCATCATCGAAAAGTGTAACAATGTGATGCCATTGGTTAAGAGAAAGTGGATTTTCACTGGAAAGCATTATTTGTTGTGGTAATCCTTCAAATCCTATTGAAACATATCCAGAATCTGTAACCCCGAGGACATATGGATCATCAACACTAGGATCTCCACCTCCATTAGCTGCTAATATAGATTCAAACCCATCTGGAATATTTTCTTTTTTTACCCAACAAGAAATTGAAATTGTCGGGGGTTGTTGATATTCACTATAAGGAATATCAATGTAATCATCAATTCCATCAAACTCATAAGCACTATTCTCATTACCAAACCTGTCAATTGTCAGAGTAGCACCATTAACAATTCCGTGATTTTCATATACACTTTCATCATTGGCGTTGCCATTGAAGGGATAATAGGCAACTAATCCTGAGTCTATTTCTCCCTCAAGCCGGATTAGCCAAACATCTGACCCGCCAGCCCCGAAGGATTCAGTCCAGCCAATGAGTACCAATCCCCCATCGCTGGTGTATACAACCGACACGCTTCCATCAGAATTGGTTCCACCATACGTGCTGGTCCATATGGTGTCACCTTGGTTGTCTGTTCTAATCAACCATACATCAGCACTACCTGCGCCGAAAGACCAAGTGACTCCTGCCACCACGAACCCACCATCTTCTGTTTGTTGAATTGAATATCCTTTATCCCAGTTACTACTTCCATAAGTATGTGTCCAGATTGTATCACCATTTGCATCAGTGCGTATAAGCCATGCGTCAGTGAGCCCCGCGCCGAAAGATTGCGTCCAACCAGCTATTATATATCCACCATCATCCATTTGTTGTAAACTTTTGCTATATTCCCAATTACTTCCACCAAGCGTTCGGGTCCATAGTGTATCCCCAATGGCATCTATCTTTAGTAACCATATATCAAAATCTCCAGACCCAAAAGAATTTGTTTCTCCAGTAAGTATATAACCATTATCTATAGTTGGCCTAATCGAAATTCCTGAATCATAACCGGTACCACCAAATAGTTTTGTCCAAAGAATATTACCATTTGAATCGGTTCTTATAATCCACAGATCAGCACCATTAGCACCAAAATTTCTTGTCCCTCCTGTGGTAATATATCCACCATCGGAAGTCTGTTGTACTGACACTATCCAGTCACCCCCGCTCCCTCCAATAGTTTTAGTCCATAGGGTATCCCCATTTGAGTCAGTTCGTAATAGCCAAGCTTCAGACCCACCAGATCCAAAAGAGAAAGTAGAAGCAGTGACTATATATCCACCATCGTTTGTGAGTTGAACGTCATTGCCAAAATCTTCTCCACTACCTCCAAAGGTTTTGGACCAGACAGTATCTCCGTTAGTATCAGTTTTTATAAGCCATACATCACTACTTCCAGCACCGTATGAATCGGTACGTCCAGTAATAATAAACCCACCATCATTAGTTTGTTGAACAGATGCACCATGGTCATCACTAGTTCCTCCGTACGTCCGTGTCCACAGGGTGTCTGGTTGCGCAATTATTGATTGATTAAACATCACTACTATTGTAAAAACGGATGCAATTATTCTTACTATTTTATTTACTTTAAGTATCATTTCATAAGGGTGGGTTTACTCAGCATTCACCACTCCATGCCAAAATAGCCTTTCAAAGGTTCGCCACCCTTTGAAAGGTTGGAAAACACTTCTTTGAAAGGTTGTTGCATTAACAGATTGTCTGAACCTTTTAATTTTCGATTTACGATTGACGATTTTCGATTTATGGTAAGAGTCCCCTCCGAAAAGGTTGTTATGCAGATTTTTCTATTAACCGCAAAAACCATTAAAATGGTTGAATTATCTTGTATCATATTGATAACCCACGACTTAAGTCGTGGGTTGCCCTTAATAAAAAAACGATTGGGAACCGTTTTACCTGTCCGGCTACCGACGGAACGGTTTTTTTCATTCTAAAATTACCTTTCCGAAGTGGACTCATGGTAAGATTGACAAAATTATCCATAATCATGCTTAATCCTCTAATCTTGTAAATCAAGGTTCAGACAGTTATTCATTTGAGTTTTCCCAATAATTGAATGGCATTTATATCCATTTTTGAGAAGGCAAACCACTTACTTCCCAGATCTTTTAGAGAGGCGCCAAAATGGTAAACGATCTTTTCATCTAATATTAAAAACCGATCATGGGATAATTGAAATTCCTTTAAGATCACCGGTGGGTATTGCTCATTATATTTTTTTACATCCAGCGTAAGTCTTTTTGATCTATTTTTCGTCAAAATTGTAAGGGGAATACCTTTTCTCCGTTTTGAAAAAAGTGTCAGAACCGTATCATCAATATAATTATCAATCAATGTTATAGACTTTTTCGCTGACCTGGCTATGTCTGAAACAAAGGTGTATGCGTCAAATGTTTGACCGTCAAAAAAGATACCTTGACCAGGTGTAATATCTTTTTCTTCAATGGCTTTAAACACAAGTTCAAAATTCTTTTTAGTCTCAATTTTATTATCTTGTATTTCTGTTTCGATACGATCCATCCGGTTAATAATTATAGCATTACCTGTTACAAGCCGTCGCATGGATACAAAAGCTCGCATTATTTGAATATTGACTTCAATTGCTCTACCACTTGTCAATATACTTGCTAAATTTGCCACACCTTGTTCTGTAAATACGTAGGGTAAATGTCCCCCAAGTTGTTTTTTTGATGGTATCGCATTTTGCGATAGCAAGAATTCCACTTCTTCATTTGTAACTTGAAACATAAAATCCGGTGGGAATCTTTTAATATTTCTTTTCATTTGTTCTCGCAGGCGAATCGGTTTTACTTCATATAAC
>CAZVFT010000029.1:0-26018 GCA_964626495.1 uncultured bacterium | reverse complement strand
TAAATGATCCTTTTTATGGTTGTGGGACTACGATTGTTACTGCGATATCGAGAGGGTTTAAAGTAAGTGGAACAGAGATTAATAAAATAGCTTATCTAATAACTAAAGTAAAATCAACACCAATAGAACCAACGTATCTCGATAGTGAAATTAATCAATTTTTATCCACGTTGATTTGTTTAGAAGACGCACAAAAAAAATTATTTCATAATATAAAAAGTATTGAACCTTTAATTCCGGAGAGACACATTGAAAGAATTAATTATTGGTTTACTGAGAAAAATAAAATTGAACTTGGAAAAATATTAAGGGGTATTTATGATGAAGAGAACGAAATAATTAGAGATTTTTTCTTAGTCGCTTTTAGTCATATTCTAAAAAATTGTTCTATATGGCTTCAACGTAGTACTAAACCCACAAGAGACTTAAAAAAGAATCCTGTTAAACCTTATTATGCTTTGAGGAAACATTTAAAAAAGATGCAAGAAGGGAACAAGGAATTTTATGATATTGTTCCTTCAAATGTTCGAAATAATATTTATGAATATTTGAATATTAAGATAGCTGATGCTAGACACCAACCTATACCAGATAATAATGTAGAATTAATAGTAAGTTCAAGCCCATATGTTACGAGTTACGAATATGCAGACTTACATCAACTATCCACTATCTGGCTTGACTTAGCTGATGATTTGACTGATTATAAGAAAGAGTTCATCGGAACATCTTACAAAAAATATGAGAATAAGAGACTACAAAGTAAATTCGCCCGAGATATAGTTAGTAAGATGCTTGAGAGAAACCAACAAACGGCAAAAGAAATTGAGGCGTTTTTTATTGATATGGAAGAGGTATTCAATGAAAGCTATAGAATTTTAAAGTTAGGAGGTCGATGTTGCTATGTCATTGGTAATACGAAATTAAAGGGAGTAGACATACTAAACGCAGAGGTCTTTGCCGAAAGTTTGCAGTATTCGGGTTTTGCCCTTGATAGAATTATAAAGAGGGAGATACCTTTAAAGATACTTCCACAAAAAAGGGATGAAAAAACAGGTAGGTTTGCAAGTAATGATAATGCGAACTCAGAGGCTTACCCTGTTGAATATATTGTAATTGGACTGAAGGAGTGATAAATATGAATTTTGAAGATTTGAAAAGGCTATATCTCAAAAAGCGAGAACAATTAGGAGCAGCTACATACAAACACATTTCAGAATTGCTAAAAGAGGTAAAAGAACTCCATAAACAAGAATGGTTAAAACATCCAACACCAAGTGGAGACCATGAACAAAGTTGGCGTGCATTTAAAGGAAAAAATTTAGAAAAACTGATCCTATTCATAATAGAGGTTGATGTTAAGGATTTAGGTCTAAAAGTTATAAATGGAAACCGTTTAGAAAGAACTTTACCTAAGAATCTATCATATGAAGAGAGTCAGGTAAAAAGAAGGTTATGTATTGATTTTGGGGAATTTGGGTTACATCTCCCCGATGTTGACTTGATAATTTACAATCCAAATAACTTTGAAATATTAGCAGTATTATCAAGTAAAGTAACATTGAGAGAAAGGATAGCCCAAACTGGTTATTGGAAACTAAAACTATTACAAGATAAAGCAACCAAACACATTAAAGTCTATTTTCTTACCCCAGATGAAGATAAAACTCTAAATATAAAAAAACCTGCCAAAAAAGGAAGAGCTATAGTAGAAGTAGATTTAGACGGGAGTTACGTTTTAACTAAAGAAAAGATAGAGGAAAGCAATAAGGTCAAACTATTCGAATATTTTATCGATGATCTAAAGATTCTATTAAAAAATAAGGGGGGATAAGATTAGAAAAAGACAAATTGAGAACGAGTTCAAAAGGATTAACTATGAACTTAGAGTCAATATACCAAAATCTGTTCCATATCCACCAGACTTGATCAAAAGAAGAGAGTTCTTACTTTTCGCACAAGTCCACTTAAGAAATATTTTGGATGCAATGTCACGAGAAGATAGATGGGACGAAAGGTTTGAAAACGAGATGTATAATAAAGTAATGGAAATTTATTATAATTGGAATAAGAATGAATAAACCAAAATTTGAGACAACAACTCTATGGGATTTCCCAAATCAAAATTATGGTGATAGACCACATGGTGATAATAAGTTTAGTGGAGTCACTCCTGCATTTGTGATATGGAACTTATTACAAAGATATACTAAGGAGGAGGATTTGGTAGTAGATCCAATGTGTGGCAGCGGAACTACTATTGATGTAGCTAAAGAATTAAATAGGCATGTTATCGGATATGATATTGTTTCACATAGAGACGACATTATTCAAAATGATGCAAGGTCAATTCCATTACAAGATAACTCTGTAGATTTTGTTTTTATAGATTCTCCATACTCTGACAATATTAAATATTCAGATAACCCAGCTTGCATCGGTAAGATATCATGCGAAAAAGAAGAATTCTTCGATGAACTTGAGAAAGTAGCTAAAGAGATATCCAGAATATTGAAACCTGGTAAGCTAATGGCATGGCTTATTGGTGATCACTGGAGAAAGAAATCAGGATTTATACCAGTTGGTATTAAACTACATCAAAGGCTTATCAAATATTTTGAAACTGTTGACCTTGTATCTGTTACCAGACGACATCAAACATCTAATACTCCTATATGGCATGAACGTGCAAGAAGGTTCAATTTCTATCTTCGAGGATTCAAATATTTATTTATTATGAGAAAGCCAGATAATAGGTAATAAATACGGAAAAAATCACCACTTTTAATAACAGATTATATATGTATTCCATCTCCACCTATCTAACAAGTAAGGAGTCACTACTCACCAATCACCAATAACTATAACATTTCTACCTTGGAGAAACAATGAGCAAAACACGAGTGTTAATTATGGGAGCAGCAGGTCGTGATTTTCACAACTTTAATGTTGTATATCGGAATAATCCTGATGTGGAAGTCGTTGCATTTTCTGCCACTCAAATACCTAACATCGAGGGTCGAACCTATCCGCCTGAATTAGCAGGAAGTCACTATCCTAATGGAATTCCAATCTTAGATGAAAAAGATTTGGCACAAATTATTTTTGATCTCGCTATAGATGAAGTGGTTTTTACCTACAGTGATATTTCTCACGAGTATGTTATGCATAAAGCATCAGAAGTAATCAAATGTGGTGCCAACTTCAAGCTGTTAGGTGGAGAAAAGACGATGATAAAATCGGCCAAACCCCTTGTAGCTATTGGAGCGGTAAGGACAGGATGTGGTAAAAGTCAGACAACCCGTCGAGTAGCGGAAATATTTAAAAAATCTGGAAAACAGGTAGCAGTCATTCGTCATCCCATGCCTTATGGCGATCTTGTAAAGCAGACAGTTCAGCGTTTCGCAACCATTGAAGACCTATCACTTCACAATTGTACTATTGAGGAAATGGAGGAATACGAACCTCATATCAACTGTGGTTACATCGTTTATGCCGGTGTGGATTACCAGGCTATTTTGAATCAAGCTGAACGAGAAGCCGACATTATTCTCTGGGATGGTGGAAATAACGATCTCCCTTTTTACAAACCAGATATTTTCATCGTTGTTGTTGATCCACATCGAGCGGGTCATGAACTTCTTTACTATCCCGGTGAATCTAATCTGCGGATGGCGGATGTTGTCGTCATCAATAAAATGGACACGGCAAAATTAGATAACATTGATCTTCTGAAAAGAAATATACAAACATTGAACCCCAAAGCAAAAATAATTGAAGCAAATTCTCCCATAACGGTTGAAGATGACTCTGTCATTCAAGGAAAACGAGTCCTTGTTGTAGAGGATGGTCCAACACTAACTCATGGTGAAATGAAATTTGGAGCAGGTACAGTAGCTGCTAAGAAGTACGGTGCAAGTGAGATCATCGACCCAAGACCCTGGATAACAGGCACTATCAGCGATACATTTCAGAAATACCCTGATATTGGAACATTGCTCCCTGCTATGGGATATGGAGGACAGCAGATTAAAGATTTAGGGACAACAATTAATGCGGTTGATTGCGATCTTGTGATTATTGGTACTCCAATTGATCTCCGCAGAGTTATTAATATCCAACACCCATCTGTAAGAGTAACATATGATCTTCAAGAGATCAGTGACTTGACATTAGAAGATATTTTAAAATCATTAAAAAAAGGTTCTTCACAATATTCCGTACCTGGATGATTCGTCAAAAGCCGAACAGGCACAGCCAGGCTCCCGACTGGTTTTGTCAGACTCCCGACTGAGAGAAATGAATTTGTATTCAGAAATAGTCCGAGATACAAGCATTAACCCTGTGAAACAAATCGGAGATTTACCTGCCCGACAATGCCATTCAGGCGGGGCTTCGCTATTTCACAGGGCTAACATGGTGTCAACACCCAAATACCACCCCCTCCCAGCCTGCTCCCGACCAACGGAAGGGCTGGCAGGTTTTTTTCTCCCCTCCGCCGGTAGTCGGACAGGCATCGAGGGGGAGAAGGATATATCGGACACTCGAATCTCTGATTCTTTTCGCAGACCCTGTGGGCAAGTCTGTTTGAAGCCATACTTCCAGGAACTCCTCTCTCCGCCAGCCGGCGGAAGAGGAAAAAAGGTGAGGGGGAATCTTTTCTTTTCCCTGCCAGCCCTCATTCTTCGTGAGCTGGTGGGTCAAGAGTTTCATTTTAACAAAAGCTACGAGAGTTTTTATAAGATTAAACCTGGCTCACATTGGACATCTCCTAGAATTAAAAATGCTATCCAGATACGCATTATTGTGATGAGCCTGAAAAAATAATTGATTTAATTCACAAGGAAAATAAATAGTAAAGGGAAACTATGAAAATTCATGAGTATCAAGCAAAATCTCTTTTCCAGAAAGCGGGGGTTCCTATTCCCATTGGCTATCCTGCTTTTTCTGTAGAAGAAGCTGTGAAGGCGGCCAAGCACATAGAAAGAGAACGTTTTGTTGTCAAAGCTCAAATTCACGCTGGTGGTCGTGGAAAAGGCGGCGGTATAAAACTGGTGAACAGCATCCCTGAGGTTGAAGAAACAGCTAAAAATATGCTCGGGATGACCCTTGTCACTCACCAAACAGGACCAGAGGGGAAAAAAGTTGAACGGCTTTTGATCGAAGAAGCTATTCCCATTGCATCCGAACTCTATGCTGGTATCGTCCTCGACCGTTCAGAAGACAGATACGTGTTTATGGTTTCAACTGAAGGAGGTGTCGAGATTGAAAAAGTGGCAGCAGAAACCCCAGAAAAAATAATCAAAGAGTGGATAGACCCGGCTTTTGGTCTAACCGCCTTCCAGGCTCGCAACCTCGCTTACGCTTTAGGATTGGAAGGACCACAGGCGAAGAATGCGGTTAAAACCTTTTTGAGACTCTGGAAAGCTTTCGAATCCAATGACTGCTCCTTAGCAGAAATTAATCCACTGGTGGTAACGAAAAATGGTGAAGTGATCGCTTTGGATGCAAAAATGAATTTCGATGACAATGCCTTATATCGGCATCCCAATATTGCCGAAATGAGAGATCTTAGCGAAGAATTGTCAAGCGAAGTAGAAGCTTCCAGCTACAATCTTAATTACATTAAACTGGATGGAAACGTTGGGTGCATGGTGAATGGTGCTGGGCTGGCTATGTCCACGATGGACATCATTAAACTTCACGGGGGTGAACCGGCAAATTTTCTTGATGTGGGAGGAGTAGCAAGTGCCGAAACAGTGGAAAAGGGATTTAAAATAATTTTAACCGATCCAGCGGTAAAATCTATTTTGATTAATATCTTCGGCGGTATCGTCCGGTGCGACAGAGTAGCTCAGGGAGTCATTGATGCTCTTTCAACTATGAAAGTAAAACAGCCTGTTATCATACGGTTGGAGGGTACTAACGCTAAAATGGCTGCAGAATTGCTGGAAAGCTCGCCACTCGATTTTATCGTCGCAAGAAGCCTGCAGGAAGCAGCGAAAATGGCAGTCAACGCTTCAAAGGGAGAATCACAATGAGTATATTAGCAAATGAAGATACCCGTTTAGTTGTCCAGGGACTCACAGGACAGGAAGGTTCATTTCATACTGAGCAGATAATTGCCTATGGAACAAAGGTTGTGGCGGGTGTCACACCGGGAAAAGGCGGTCATCAACACCTGGATACTCCTGTCTTTAACAGTGTAAAAGAAGCTGTCGAAAAAACTGGAGCGAATGCATCAATCATATTTGTACCCCCCGCTTTTGCAGGAGATGCCATCATGGAAGCTGCATCCACAGGAATCGGATTAATCGTTTGCATCACAGAGGGAATTCCTGCATTGGACATGGTAAAGGTGAAAAATTTACTAAAAAGTACGGAAACCCGTCTTGTAGGACCTAACTGTCCGGGTGTTATTTCCCCAGAAAAAGCTAAGATTGGCATTATGCCCGGATTCATTCACAAACAGGGACCTGTGGGAGTTCTTTCCCGAAGTGGAACCTTAACCTACGAAGCGGTTCACCAACTTACAGAACTGGGAATCGGCCAATCCACGTGTGTCGGCATTGGTGGTGATCCTGTCATTGGGAGTACTTTTACCGATTTGCTTGCGCTGTTTGTTCAAGATGATGAGACTCTGGGTGTTATTCTGATTGGTGAGATTGGCGGAACCGCTGAAGAAGAAGCAGCAGAATGGATTGTTCAGAATCAGTTTGATAAACCGGTCGTTGCTTTCATTGCCGGTCAGACGGCTCCTCCAGGAAGGCGTATGGGACATGCAGGAGCCATCATCTCTGGTGGAAAGGGTACCGCAAAAGAAAAGATTGCTGCACTGAAAAAAGCAGGAATTGCTGTCTCTGACAGTCCAGCCACCATCGGAATAACTATGAAACAGGAACTAGAAAAAAGGGGATTGTTATGACCAACAGAACACTTGCCATCATTAAACCAGATGCTGTTAACAAAATGCTGACAGGGAAAATTATCGATCGTATTCTTTCGGGTGGTTTTGCTATTCTTAATATGAAACAGGTTCATCTAACAAAAAAACAGGCAGAAGGTTTTTACGCAATTCATCGAGATAAACCTTTTTACAACGATCTGGTGGTATTTATGTCTTCTGCCCCCTGTATTGTGTTGGTTCTTAAAAAAGAAAATGCTGTGGAAGCCTGGCGAAATCTTATGGGCGCAACCAATCCTGAGGAAGCAGCTGAGGGAACCCTCCGAAAAGAATTTGCAGAAAACATCCAGAATAATGCCGTTCACGGGTCTGATTCGAATGAAAATGCAATAAAAGAAATTGCATTTTTCTTTTCTACCTCCGAAATTTTGTAGAATAAAATCCTATATATAATTAATGCAAAACACTTCGACATCCATTCTTTTTCTTACCATGGCAACTACATTTTCTTTAATGAGTTTGTCCTGCGGTAAAAAACCCCATGAAGGAGTTATTGGAAACTACTATTCCGTTACCATTAAAGCACCCAGACAAATCGAGGAGCCAACCTTTCACTGGAACTTAATTCACGCTCCCGAAAACAGCCATCTATTGTATGTTGATCTGATTTTTTCAGATTCTAATAACGAAATGACCTTTTCACCTGATCAGTCTGGCGAATATGAATTTGAGGTAACCATTTACAATTCAAAAGGTGATAAAAAAGCTTTAAAAAAGTTCTCCTTTATGATTTCTGAACCACTCGCTGCAGTTGCAGAAGATATTTTGGAACAACATCCTATCGATACAGAAGAGTATGTTGAACCTGAACCAGTCGTTGAAATCGCCGGTAAAATTCAGGAAAAAATTGCCGAATTAGAGCAGACTGATGAAATTCCCGAAGAAACTGAAGCCATTGAAGAAATATCGATTGTTGAAGTAGAAGAAAAGATCATTGTTGAAGCAGCTCCAGAAGTACCGGTTGAAAAAGATGTTGAATATACCACAGAGAACGTCGAAGAGGAACCACCTAAACTCCAACAAGAAGAACCTCCTGTATCCCCTGCTGTTCAAAAAAAACCTGCAGCAGGTAAAACTATTCCCAAAGTGAGAGATCAATTTACAATCCAATATTCATCTCGAAAAACGCTGCAGAAAGCTCAAGAAGATATGAGTGAGTTATTAAATCTTGGTATTGACGCTTATATTCAAAAAGCTTATTTTTTGGAGACGGATGAATTATGGTATCGGGTGAGAATTGGAATTTTTCATAATTCCAAAGATGCTGAAAAAGCAGCAAAAGAGATCAAAAACTTAACGAAAACAAAAGTGTGGGTCGATCATGTTCGACACGACTCTTAACAAATAAGCTAAGGAGGGAAATTAAATGGGTCCAATTAATCTTTATTTTGATGTTCGTGATATATTTCGTGCTCCACGTCTGGCACTAAGCGGGAAAAAGATATGGATCATGTTCATCGCGAATATCTTCGGTTTTGTCATCTACTGGATATTGACAATGATATCCTTAATTGTTGCCGGTTTACCTCTTGGCGAAGCGATATCCAGATACGGTCTTTACCCTTGTCTGGTCGGGTATGGTGGAAATGTATGGGCTTATATCCCGTGGATTCTCGGTTTACTGGCTTGGGGTATAGCTCTAGTACTCGGGAGTACAGCTGTCGCCAGAGTCACCTACAAACAACTAAAAGGAGATGAATTTTACTCGTCAGGAGATGCCTGGAAGTATGTAAAGAAACACTGGCATGCCGCTGTCTTTTCCCATCTCTCTATCGTAATCATTGCACTGTTCTTTGTTGTACTTGCTGTCATATTCGCGCTCATCGGAAGGATTCCATGGTTTGGTGAACTGTTTGTTGGTATTCCCTATTTACTCTGGTTCTGTGGATCACTTTTTGTTGTTTATACCATTATTGTTTTTATTGTCTCTATCTTCTTCACCCATGCAGTTGTGGCTACTCTTGAAGAAGATACAATGGGAACAGTCTTCCAGAATTACTCAATCACCTGGTCACAGCCATGGCGAATGGTTCTTTACCTTATTCTGACCTATGGTCTGATTGGTGCAGGTGTATTAGTATTCGGTTACTTTATGGTTATGTCATACTCCCTGTTCAACCAGTTATTTGGGCATGAACTGCTAATGGGAATGAAACTATCGAATATGGTTGGTTGGGCATCTCAAATTGTGTTACCAAATTGCTCATCAATCGCTTGCACATCCATTCCTGATGCTCCCACCTCACTAGGACTAATGGAATACGTAGGAGGATTCTTCATCGTTATATCGCTTTTCTTTATTAATGTCGTCGTACTTTCATATGCTCTCAGTATTCAGGTTGTGGCTGAAACTATTAGCATCATTATTTTTAAGAAAAAAAGTGATGATGAAAATCTGTTAGAGCGAAAAGATGAGGAAGAGTTGGAAGCTGAAGAGGAAAAAGAAACCGAATGGGAAACAGATTCGAGTGAGGAGACTTCTGAGGAAACCGAAACAGCTCAAGAAGCTGCGGAGGGCACTGATGAGGATGTTACTGAAACTGACACAGATTCCAGCGAAGAAAAAGATACTTAATTCTCAACGTAATATTAGCATATAAAGGGCTGTCCCAAAGCTGGGGCAGCCTTTTCTATAATTCGAAATCTCTTGGATAAAAAAAGGTTAGGGATTTCTTGACTATCCTTAATTAATAAAGCTAAGTTTGGCGCACTATGATTCGCATTACAAGAGCAGAAATATTAGCTGCACAGGATGTATTAACTCTGGATATCCCAGTAAAGGGTACCTCTCTGGAAAGCCTAAATTGTGCTTCTGATCCCCTTCAGATTTTGCTGAGAGTACAACAGGATGGACAGGGAATTTACCTGAAAGGTAGTGTGAAGCTGGATATCACAGAGATGTGTGACCTTTGTCTGTCCGAATATAATACAACGATTCAAGGTACGTTTAAAATTCTATACACAAACAAACATTCCCTTGTTCAAGATAGTGATGAACAGGAAATATATCTTTTTACCCTTGATCAATCTGAGATTGATATAGACCCAATAGTGAATGAAGCTTTATTACTCGAAGAACCTATGAAACATTTATGCAAGGATAATTGTAAAGGACTTTGTCCCTATTGCGGAACAAATTTAAACGAATCAACATGTACCTGTAAAGAGGATACTATTGATGATAGATGGAAACCTTTTAAACATTTAATACATCATTAATGGAGAAATAAAATGGCATTACCAAAGAGAAAACTATCCAAAGCTCGCGGCAGGAAAAGACGTACCCACTGGAAAGCCAAAGCACCAACCGTTTCAATATGTCCACAATGTAACCAACCCAAATTACCTCATCGAGCCTGCCCTAATTGTGGCTACTATCGTGGACGACCGGTTGTTACTCTCTCAGGAGAATAAACAATAAAAATGAATATTGTTGTGGATGGTATGGGGAGTGATTTTTCTCCTACCCCTGAGATTAGTGGATGCATCATGGCGTTACAGGAACATCCCGATCTCCATATTACCATTACTGGAAAACAGAACCTGATTCAACAGGAACTCAACTCAGTTGGGTTTACCTCACATAATCTTTCCATTCATCCAACTACACAGATCGTTGAAATGACGGATAAGCCGTCATCTGTCTACAAAAAAAAGAAGGACTCATCTCTGGTAACAGGAATTAAGCTAGTTCAATCGGGAAAGGCAGATGCATTCGTAAGTGCAGGTAACACAGGGGCGATTCTTTCCACCTCACTCATTCTTCTCGGTCGAATCGAGGGGGTACGACGACCAGCAGTTGCCATCTACTTGCCAGTATACCCCCACGGAGTAGTCCTCTGTGATGCTGGAGCCAATATCAACATAAAACCTCATCACCTACTTCAATTTGCGGTGATGGCTTCACAGTATATGGAGCATGTCCATGGGATTAAAAATCCAAGGATCGGTCTTTTAAACATTGGTGAAGAGGACTCAAAAGGAACGGATCTTTACGTTAAAGCTCACAAATTACTCAACAAAAGTTTACCCACTTTTAAAGGAAATATCGAAGGACGGTATATTCTAAATAATATTATCGATGTCATCGTATGCGATGGCTTTCTCGGAAATAACATTCTTAAATTTGCTGAGGGGTGGGTATCTCACATAACCGAGCAAATTAATCGAAAAATTAAAACCCAGGTTTCTTCACCAGAGGAAGCAGAGGATATCAAAAGAATTTTTAGTGAAGTGATGAGTGAATACGACTACGAGGAGTATGGAGGTGTTCCCCTTCTCGGGGTTAATGGTGTCTGTGTCATCTGTCATGGCAGTTCTCCATCTCGGGCAATCAAAAATGGTATTTTGGAGGCAAAAAAGTCGGTTGAAGAAAATCTGGTAACCTCTATCCAAAATGGAATTCATCAATACATCAAATATATCGAAACACAAAACGTATAACGAATGAAAGCAACCATTACAGCAACAGCTCGATACCTCCCCGAAAAAGTTCTAACAAACAAGGATCTCGAGAAGATTGTCGATACCTCTGACGAGTGGATCGTCAGTCGTACCGGGATTTCCGAAAGAAGAATCGCACCTAAGGGTAAGGTAACATCTTATATGGCTACAAAGGTAGCATTGCAACTGCTGGAGAAGTCCGAAACAACGCCTGACGAGATTGATGTTATCATTGTTGGAACGGTAACTCCTGATATGTTATTTCCGCCAACAGCAGCACTGATTCAGGAAAACATCAAAGCGAAAAACGCCTGGGGATTTGATCTTTCCGCTGCCTGTTCAGGGTTTATTTATGCTCTTGAAACCGGGGCAAGGTTAATCGAATCGGGTATCTACCAAAAAGTAATGATTATTGGTTCAGATACTATGAGTACCATCGTTAATTACGAAGATAGAAATAATTGCGTTCTTTTCGGAGATGGTTCCGGTGGGGTAATGCTGGAACCGTCGAAAGGAGACAATGGAATAATTGATTCCATTCTTTATATGGACGGGAGTGGTGCTGATCTCCTTAAAATGCCTGCTGGAGGCAGCTTACACCCCGCTTCAAAGGAAACAGTAGAAAAGAAGATGCACTATCTTTATCAAGACGGAAAAAAAGTGTTTAAATTCGCTATTAAAGGTATGGCTGATGTTTCTTATGAGATATTGATGAGAAATGGTCTTACTGGCAGTGATATCGCCCTCTTTATTCCTCACCAGGCAAATGGTCGGATCATTGATGCAGCGGTAAAAAGATTAGGAATACTTTCTGATCAAGTTTTGATAAATATAGACCGCTATGCAAATACAACCGCTGGTACAATACCTATTGGAATCAGCGAAGCTGTGGAAAACGGTCAACTGAAAAAAAATGATTACCTTCTCCTATCCGCTTTTGG
Source organism: uncultured bacterium (assembly GCA_964626495.1). Lineage (GTDB taxonomy): Bacteria > Fidelibacterota > Marinisomatia > Marinisomatales > CAZVFT01 > JACNLN01. Next base: position 13,670 of record CAZVFT010000029.1, on the reverse strand, counting down.
AGCAGGATTTACTGTAGGCAGTATTCTCATTCGTTGGGGAGATTGTAATTGAACCCAGCTTTTATCTTCCCGGGTCAAGGATCTCAAAAGCTTGGAATGGGAAAGGACTTGTTTCACAATACCAAGCTGGGAAAACAAAGATATGAACAAGCCAACGATATTATGGGGATGGATATTGCTACGCTTTCATTTGAAGGACCTGAAGAAAGATTAAAACAGACAATGTATACGCAACCTGCCATCTTTACTATTAGCGTTATTCTTACAGAGCTTCTCGAGGAAAGAGACATAGCCCCCTCCTTTGCTGCCGGTCACAGTTTGGGAGAATACTCTGCACTCACAGCAGCGAAAGCTTTTTCTTTTGAAGATGGGCTATCACTGGTTAAAACCCGCGGGAAAAGTATGCAGGAGGCAGGCATTTCCAATAAAGGAACTATGGCAGCGATTATCGGTCTTGATCAAGGAATTGTAGAGGAGATTTGTCGAGTTGCTTCCAGAGAGGGAATTGTCCAACCAGCTAACTTCAACTCCAAAAACCAGATTGTAATTTCTGGGGAGGTAAAAGGAGTTTACAAAGCAATGGACATTGCCCGAGAAAAGAAAGCACTAAAAGTAGTTGAACTCAACGTGAGTGGCGCCTTCCACTCTCCACTTATGGAACCAGTAAAAAAAGCTGTTGGAGAAATTTTGAAAAATATTCAAATTAATAAAACTAAACTCCCTGTGGTTACGAACGTGACTGCAGAGGCTGTTAAATCACCAGATAAGATCAGGAAAAATTTAATAGATCAATTAGACCACCCTGTTAAGTGGATGGAAACTATTCAAAATATGAATTCCCTTGGAGTTTCTACATTCATCGAAGTTGGTCCAGGAAAGGTTTTACAGGGATTAAACAGGCGAATAGATCGATCATTGATTTCAACAGGTATTGAAACTCTGAATGACGTGGAAAAGTATACTAATGTGTAATATTTTTGGTAAAGTTGCTTTTATTACGGGAGCAGGTCAGGGTATTGGTAAGGCTATTGCCTTGAGATTTTCTGAAGAAGGTATAAAGGTCATCGTTGCTGATATTAATAACTCCACATGTCAGGCTGTGGCAGATGAAATCAACTCATCCGGTGGCGAAGCGTTAGCCATCCAACTCGATGTGTCGGACCTTGAATCATTCACATTAGCTATTAAAGAAGGGTTCGAACATTTTGGTTCTGTAGATATTTTAGTCAATAATGCTGGTATTGTAAGAGACAAACTCATCCTGCGGATGACCGAAGACGACTGGGATATTGTACAGAAGGTAAATCTAAAAGGATGTTTTAACGGCATAAAGGCTGTTATACCATTAATGATGAAAAAACGATTTGGCAGGATTATCAACATAGCATCAGTTGTGGCTCTTTCCGGCAACCCGGGTCAGGCAAACTATGTTGCTTCCAAAGCTGGCATCATTGGACTTACAAAATCCGTGGCAAAGGAACTTGCCTCACGAAACATTACTGTAAATGCCGTAGCACCCGGTTATATAGGAACCGATATTACTGCTGAACTTTCCGACAAGATTAAAGAAAATTTAATTCAACAAATACCGTTAAAAAAAATTGGAAGCCCGGAAGACATCGCTGGAGCTGTTCTCTTTTTAGCCTCAGAGGATGCCTCGTACATAACCGGGCAGACAATTTCCGTGAATGGCGGACTTTACATGTGAAAGGAGGAACTGTATGTCTACATTCGATCAAGTAAAAGAAGTAATCATAGATAAGCTTGGAGCTGAAGAAAGCAAAATCACTCTGGAAGCCTCATTTATTGATGATCTTGGTGCAGATTCACTGGATCTCGTTGAACTCATAATGCAGCTGGAAGAAGATTTTGGCATTGAGATTCCTGATGAAGATGCAGAAAAGATAACAAAAGTTGCTGACGCAGTTAATTATATCGATTCCAAATTAAAATAAATCCAATGAAACGACGGGTAGTTGTTACTGGTATGGGAGTGGTGTCTCCTGTCGGGATAGGGATCACTACGTTCTGGGATTCACTGATATCTGGAAAGAGTGGAATAAGGCAAATTATCAAGTTTGACGCTACGGATTATCCAGTAACAATTGGTGGTGAAATAGTGGATTTAAATCCTGAAAACTATTTCAGCCGTAAAGAGATTCAACGGATGGATTTGTTTACCACATATGCTATGGTAGCAACTCAGGAAGCTATTGAACATTCAGGATTGTCAGATGGGATTCAAGATATGGATCGATTTGGTGTCATTGTCGGATCTGGCATTGGAGGAATCGAAACTATTGATCAACAACACACAATTTTACAATCACGTGGTATTCGCGCTGTCTCTCCTTATCTTACTCCAAAGATGATAATTGACATTGTCGCAGGACAAATCTCCATTCGCTGGGGGCTTAAAGGACCCAACTACAGCGTTGTATCCGCTTGTGCTTCCGCTTCCCATGCAATCGGCGATGCTATGCGGATTATTCAATACGGGGATGCTGATGTAGTTATTTCAGGTGGAACGGAGGCAGGTATTTGCCCTCTTGGACTAGTAGGATTCATAAGGATGAAAGCCCTCTCACAACGGAATGATGAACCTGAAAAAGCCTCCCGTCCTTTTGATGCCAATAGGGATGGGTTCGTTATAAGTGATGGAGCCGGGATTTTAGTTCTTGAGGAAGCTGAACATGCATTGAAGCGAGGTGCAAACATTATAGGTGAAATTGTTGGATATGGAGCCACAGCAGATGCTTATCATATCACCGCTCCTGCTCCAGATGGAGAAGGGGCTGCACGAGCTATGAAAAGAGCCATTCATGATGCAGGCTTATACCAAACAGATGTTGATTATATCAACGCCCACGGTACTTCCACACCCTACAATGACAAAATTGAAACTTCTGCCATTAAAAATGTATTTGCTGACCATGCCTATAAGCTCTATGTCAGTTCAACAAAATCTATGACGGGACATCTTCTTGGAGCCAGCGGAGGGATTGAAGCCATCGCATCGTTGATGTCATTGAATACCAGTCAACTACCTCCAACAATCAATTACGAAACCCCAGATCCCGAATGTGACTTAAACTACATTCCCAACAAGTCTATAGAGGTAGATATCCAAACCGCTATGTCCAACTCCTTCGGTTTTGGCGGGCATAATGCAGTATTAATAATGAAAAAGTGGGAAGAATAACGTTAAAACAAATCATACGTCGTATAAAATGGTATCTCTTCCAGAATAATCCCAAATTAATTCGCCTTCAGCACCAGCTGGGATATTTTTTCAATCGCAAAGCTCTCCTCAACCAAGCCATTACCCATAAATCCGCTGATTCCAATTCTAGAAATAATTACGAACGATTGGAATTTCTTGGAGATGCAATACTCGATAATATCGTATCCAAATTATTAATCCACGAATTTCCCGATGGAGACGAAGGATTTCTAACTCAGAAACGTTCTGCCCTGGTTCAGAAATCATTTCTGGCAAAAATGGGCAGAAAATTAAATCTCCTTGAATATATAAACGCTGGACCTTCTCTGAACTTAATGACGGAAAAAGTCTCTCAAAATCAACTGGCTAACATTTTTGAAGCCGTCGTTGGAGCCATCTATCTGGATGAGGGGATGAGTCCGTGTGAGCAATTTATAAAAACTCATTTATGGAATCATCGTCATAAATCTTGGAAAACGACCAATTATAAAGGAATGCTGATTGAATATTGCCATTCAAGTCATCTTGAGACCCCCCAGTTTATAACAACAAAGATTGAAGGGCCCGAACACGAAAAAATATTTGAAGTGAAAGTGAAGATTGGTAACCAACATTTTCCATCGGGCATAGGAACAAATAAAAAAGCCGCTGAACAGGAAGCGGCATTTCTTACTCTATCTATGTTAAATTATTAGATTTTTATTTCTCTTCCAGCTGTTTTATTTTATCCCTCAAGATTGCAGCTTTTTCATATTCTTCTTCTTCGATTGCTCTTTGAAGTTGTTCTTCCAACACCCTGGTAGAATCTTTGTACCCATGTTGTAACTCTTCATACTTCATCTCATTAGAAGAATGATCCAAAATCCCTGCTTCACGCATCACCTCCTCATCTACAAAAATCTGTGCACCCATTCTGAGGGCAACGGCAAAAGCATCACTGGGTCGGGAATCTATCTTCTGACTGCGACCTCGCAGATCATCAATTACAATTTCTGCATAAAATGTTCCATCTATCAGGTCGGTAATAACCACTTCCCTTACATCCAACTGCATCTCTCTGAATATATTGTTGATTAGATCGTGAGTCATGGGTCTTGGTGTTACCACCCGTTCGTTAGCTACGGCAATTGCCTGCGCTTCATAGGAACCTACAATGATGGGCAATTTCCTCCTCTCACCGCTGAGTTCCTGAAGCACTACAGCGTATCCCTTACTTGGTGAATAATAGGAAATTTTTGTAATTTTTACCGGAATCATTATTTATTAACAAAAACGAACTTTTTACTTTTTTAATTTACAGCTACCACCTTCAGATTGCAACCCAATTCCCGCAGAAAAATGCATCTAATCTCTGGCAAGTGCCCTCTTTAGCTCATCAATTTTATGAACGGGGGAAGGATCCACACCGTGAAGCAGGGCTACCCAGTAACTCACCCAATCGCCCAGGTAAATCAAATAAAAGATACGCTCAAAAAATGACCTCCCTTCACTCTGGATTTCTATTTGATTTTTTGCCATATCCCCGATGATTTCCTTCGTGAGGGATACTCTTTTCGCTGTTTGTGGATGAATCTCCCCATCACGCAACCAGATCACAATCAATCTTTTCAAAAGATCAGGATTGTTTTCCCAACCGACGATCTCGTTGTGATTCATTTCCGGAATGGCGTGATGAAATGCCAGAATCTTGCCATTTTCCTCCAGTTGAGCTCGCCAGCGCAGGGCTACTGCTGATGTGCCATCTGCTTCCCCATAAATCACTGGTATGCTATCGTAAATTTCAGAAGCTATCTTAAAAGCAATATTCCCGTCAAAATCCCGGGCAAAGAGATTACAATACTGCTCTAAATTGGCAGCAGTTTGTTCCAGATAAGTTGAAAAAAAATCGGAAATAAGGTTAGCACGATTCAGGAAATAAAATACGGGTATTGTCAGATATCCCAATGAAGCTCTTGGAGGAAATCCACCGGGTATTTTAATGAAGTCAGCCCCAACTTTTTCCAGACGCTCCATTAACATACCATTAGAAAAAATACCTGCAACAACAGCTCCCCGACGAATGGCATCCTCCAGCGTGGAAAGGGTCTCCTCTGTGTTCCCTGAATAGCTGAAACAAAAAACCAGTGTGTCCTCACCAACCCAGTTAGGTAAATAATAGTTCCGGACAACCGTCAATGATTGTGAAGCTGCTTTCCATAAAAACAGGGATAAAATATCTCCACTGATGGCAGATCCACCCATTCCGGTAAAAACAATCTTTCTAACCTTCGAGTAATCACCTTTGATCTTAATTCTTTCTCCAATCTCCATCGCTTCTCTGATCTGTTCCGGAAATCGGTAAATAATATCAAACATATTTGATTTATCGATCTCCTTATACTTCTTGGATAACACCGTTTACCTCCTCTATTTTTTTCGAGCCGTGATCATATCCACAAATTGGATGATGTCCTCTTTTTGGGGAACATCAAACCGATTCAATTTCGCTTTTACCAGTGCCATCATAGCGTGAACTTCACTTTGTGCTTCGAAAACAATCCCCTTCTCTTCAAAGTAGGTACGCAAGGAAGGTAAAACTTCAGTATAGAGGTCGGCATCAGTCAGGGAATCTATCAACCGGTGCCAACCATCGGGATCCTGTTCCATCGCTTTACAGGTTAAATAGGTTTTCTTCCCTGCTAACACATCACTCCCCAGACTTTTACCCATCTCTGTCTGATTGGAAAAGATCTCCAGCACATCATCCTGAATCTGAAATGCCTGCCCCATCCGGGTGCCAAACTCCTTCAGATCGAGTATCTCTTCCTCACCCGCATCTCCAAGAATAGCACCTAACTGACAACAGAGAGAAAGCAGTGCCCCCGTTTTCAATCCCACCATCGTTAAATAGTCAAGAAGGGTCACATTCTTGCGGGACTCGTAATCTTTGTCCAGCGCCTGTCCTTCACACAATTTGATGGTCGCTTCATTGACGACACGCATACAGGTCTGTTGATGGGAATCCAGCTGTATTAGCTGATGATAGACCAGGGAAAAAATGGCGTCACCCGCCAGAATAGCAGTGGGTTCATCCCACTTTTTATGAACTGCTGGCTGACCGTGACGAGTATCATCTCTATCCATAATGTCGTCATGGACAAGCGAAAAATTATGAAGCAACTCCATAGACAGCGCCGCCGGCATCAGCTTTAATGCTGAGACGTTAAAAAGTCTCCCAACCAAAAAGACGAGAATAGGACGAAGGCGCTTCCCTCTCCCCGATAAAACGTAATGAACGGGATCGTACAAATATGCAGGTTCACTCGTTGTTACTATTGATTTTAACGCATCATCAATCTGATGCCGTAAATCTTTAATATCCTCTGAAAACGAATCAGATGTCATCGGGAATGGATACCTCCCCCATTTCCTGAAGTTTTGACAGAACGATGTTTTTTATTTCGTTCATTCTCTCCGGGCTTTTAGCTTCAAATCGGCAGACAATAACCGGCTGAGTATTGGACGCTCGTACCAATCCCCACCCATCTTCAAATTTAATTCTAACTCCGTCAATATCAAGAGATTCATAACGAAATTTGAAATATTCCGCTGCTTTTTCAGCAATCTTGAATTTTTCCTCATCCGATGAGCACTCCATACGCATCTCTGGAGTTGAGTAATATTTCGGTAATTCCGCTACCAGATCCGAGATTTTCCTCTCCTGCCGGGATAGCATCTGAACCAATCGCGCTGAGACGTAGATCGCATCATCATACCCAAAATAGTCATCAGCAAAAAAGAGGTGACCACTCATCTCTCCACCAAACTTACATCCCAACTCCTTCATTTTCTGCTTGACGAGAGAATGTCCGGTCTTCCAGATGACGGGTTTACCTCCCAATTTGAGGATAGTATCTTCAAGACTCTGGGAGCATTTTACGTCAAAGAGAATTTCATCTCCCGGCTCAATCAATTCAGGAAGAAACAGACACATAATAGTATCAGCCCAGACCACTTCCCCCCTATCGTCAATCACACCAATCCGATCTGCGTCTCCATCGTAGGCAATACCCACATCGTACTCCCCTTCTTTTACCAGCTTGATGAGATCGCGAAGGTTTTCAGGAACAGTGGGATCGGGATGATGATTTGGGAATGAACCGTCCACATCGCAGTACAGTTCAGCAAGATCAATACCCATATCCCTGAAGAACTGGGGCGCCACCAGGCAGGCTGCAGCATTTCCACAATCCATCGCTACTTTTACTGGTTGTTCAAGGTTGATTTTACCCCGTAGCATCTCAAGATACTCCTCCATAAACGGGTAAGATATTTCTGTTCCTTCGCCAGTTTCATAATTCTCAGTCTCAATAATTTTTCGCAGCTCCTGAATTTGGTCTCCATATACAGCACTTTTGTCGAAGGACATTTTAAATCCATTCATCTCCGGGGGATTGTGACTGCCGGTAATCTGAACGGCTCCTGAAACTTCCAACTTGAACATACTGTAGTAATTCGCTGGTGTGGGAAGAATACCGATATCAATTACATCAATCCCGGTGGAGAGAACCCCCGTTTTGAAATAGTCTTTCAACTTTGGTGTTGTCAATCGAACGTCCCCGCTTAAGGAAATCTCCCTTCCCCCGTTCCTTCTGACAAAGGTACCAAAAGCTCGCCCGAGATGTTGAACAAACTCTGGCGGAAAATCTGTTTCAACTACTCCTCGAATATCATACTCACGAAAAATATATGGATTTACTTTCATTATCTTCCTCTACAGTGTTAATTTTCCTAAAACTACAGGTTTTTGGGCACCCGTAACCGACGGAATATTACCGGGAATTTCCCTGAAATACGCTGCTCCAAGCAGAGCGAATCCCAACGCTTCTTTCCTATCGGAGTCGATACCCATCTCTCTGGTTGTGATAACCGGGATAGGATCAAATTCCTCCGTTAGACATGCCCTCAACGGTTTATGATGAACACCTCCCCCACTCACAATTATTTGAGAAACCTTATCAAGGTTCGTAAACCTTGCGCAATTTACAGCGATTGAACGAGCTGTGAAAAGGGATAATGATCTAAGAAGATCAGGTACCTTCCAATTACGCATATTTTGGATATTGTTATCCAGCCACTCTCTTCCAAAATCCTCACGATCGGTTGATTTTGGGGGATCATCAGTCATAAACGGATCCTGCAGCCATTTTTCAACAAGAGACTTATCCGGAATGCCATCATCAGCCAGTTTTCCTTCCTCGTCAAAAGTATCTCCAGTGAGGGTAAAACAGACGTCATCTAACAAACACATCCCGGGTCCGGTATCAAACCCGATTATCTCCCCTCCATCTTTCCTGGAAGGTAAATAGGTAACATTTGCAATTCCGCCGATATTCAAACTGATAACCGCAGTGTCATCTTTCTGAAAAAGCCACTTGTCCACGATAGGAATCAATGGTGCCCCCGTACCTCCCACAGAAATATCTCTTGCCCGAAAATCTGAAACCACGGGCACACCGAGAGTTTCCGCTAAAAACGAGGGTTCCCCAATCTGCAGTGTCGCTTTCCCACTAATGTGATGAATCGTCTGTCCATGCATTGCTATTATGTCAATATCATCAATGCGAAAATCGTTCAGAAATTGATTGACTGATTCTGCATAAAATCTCCCCAGATCATAGTTTAATTCACAAACAAGTGCCGTTGAACTGGAGCGAGATTGCTTTATCGTTTCCCTCAGACCAGATGGAAATAAAATTGTTGCGTTATTGATTACCTTAAATTCAACGAAGTCAGTGTCAAATGAGACATCAGCGATACAGATATCAAGACCGTCCATTGAGGTACCTGTCATCAGACCAGCGACACGAAGAGGAGTTTTTACAGAAAGATGATCAATTTTTTTCATACGTTTCAATCAGCGGTCGTAAAAAACCATTATTCTCCTTCAACAACGATTTTGCAGTATCATAATCACACCGTTGATGATGCATCACGATACCCGTTTTCACTTCGCGATTCGCCTGAAAGAGTAAATCGTTTGCTTCGTCATAGGATAATGACGTCATTTTGGAAATAATACGTGTCCCGCGGTCCATTAGCTTTTCATTGATTGCCATCAAATCCACCATGAGGTTGCCGTACACTTTTCCCAATCGGATCATCGTAGCGGTGGAGATCATATTCAGAATCATTTTAGTGGCTGTTGCCGATTTCATCCTGGTAGAGCCGGTAATAATTTCCTGCCCTACATCTACCGAAATCAGAACATCCACATTGACAGGAATGAGTGGTTCGGGATTGCATATCAGAAATACAGTTTTAGTTCTAATTGACCGTCCGTACTCCAGCGCTCGAATGACATAGGGTGTAGTACTGCTGCTGGCGATACCAATAACGACATCCCCTGTTTTAAGACCAGCTGATTTTAAATCTCTAACCGCATCCTCAGGATGATCCTCAGCTCCTTCAATGGACTGTTTGAGTGCCTTATCACCACCCGCGATGATTCCTCGAAACATATCCGGTGGAGCTGAAAATGTGGGGGGGCACTCAGCAGCATCTAAAACACCCAACCGTCCACTTGTCCCTGCACCGACATAAAAGACACTTCCACCAGATTTTATTGAGGTAACGGTCAGTTCAACCGTTTTCGCTACCTGAGGCAGGACTATGTTGACAGCTTGCGGAATCCGTGTATCTTCATCATTGATAATTTTGAGGATCTCAGACACAGAGCGGGTATCAATATCCATAGACCGAACGTTCTGCTGCTCTGTGGTGAGAGATTCCCTTTTCAATCTTTTAGTCATTATCTATTACAAATTCTATTTATTTAACACTATCATAAGATTACTTATGTTCGAACTAAATAGCCACCATTTTCACGATCATAAATGATGTAATACCATAGTTTGTAATCCCCGTCGGTGATCCCTTTTTCAAATTGAATTCAAATAAAAGTTTATTAAGCGACTTCGTGGGTCGCCGATGGAGAAAGTTCACAAAGATAAATTAAATAAACGATTAGCAGAAGCATCCTGGGACGTTTCTTAGTGGATGGTGATTATATGGGTATTATTCCCCGATTTTATATTCCTCTAACTCTCAACACCGCAGCTCCTTTAAATTGACTGCCTTTTAAGTCCTGCAGAGCAAGGTTAACATCCTGAAGAGAGTAAATTTTTACATCGGTTTTTATTGGGATTTCTGCGGCTAATGATAACAACTCTGCTCCATCTTCATAGGTAGCATTAGCAGCGGAGGTAAGAGTTCGCTCCCCATACAGGTAACAATAAGGAAAATCCGGGATATCTGTCATATGGATACCCGCGGAGACAACAGTACCTCCTTTGCGTGTCCTTTTAAGCGCTTCCACCATCAACCATCCAACAGGAGCAAAGACAAGGCTTGCGTCCATATTTGCACCCGGATCCTCCTCAGCAGTCCCTGTCCATGTGGCTCCCAACTCTTCTGCATGTTTCTGATGGTCGGTACTTCGGGTAAAAACATAAACATCGCAGCCAAAGTGTTTCGCTACTTGAATGGTTACGTGGGCTGAAGCCCCAAAACCGTAAAGGCCAATTTTTTGCCCGGGTTGAAAACGACTCTGTTTTAACGTACGGTAACCAATAATTCCAGCACAAAGTAAAGGAGCAATTTGCTCATCGGGAAAGTCTTCTAGTAAGGGGTAAACAAATTGTTGTGGAACAACCGTGAATTCAGAATAACCACCATCAATATGTAAACCTGTGAATTGTGCTCTGTCACAGAGGTTCTCGTGCTGACTGTTGCAAAATTGACATTCTCCACAGGTAGATGACATCCATGGGACACCCACACGATCATTAGTATTGAAATTGGTGACTTTGTTTCCAATGGCATCTATGGTTCCGACAATCTGATGTCCCGGTATGATGGGTAATTTTGGAAAAGGGAGGTCTCCCTCAACAATGTGCAGGTCTGTCCGGCATACTCCACAAACATGTATTTTAATTCTAACTTCATACTCTCCCGGTTTTTGAACAGGTTTTTCTACCAGTGTCAATGGATTATTGCGAACAGAACCGGCATTTGAGAGGGACATCGCTTTCATGGGCGTTATTTCTTACTTTTTAATTATGATTGCTAATAGGTTAGAAAATACATTACATAATGAACACGTGGAATTAACTGGATCTTGTTAAATAAAATTTTCTATATACCCAGCAATTACGTTAACGATGTTTTGACGAATCTTGTTAGAAGAAATATTTCCTGTTATCTATAATCTCCGCACTCTCTCGAAGTTTATCTCTCCAACTAATAATGGTTTTATTTTGCTTCTCGCTTAGGAGAGTCTGATAAACCAGATTCTTTTTTATCTCCCAATCGGTGGAATCAAACTCGGCTTTTCCTTCAAACTTGATAATAGCATACCCCCGTGGCGTTTGTAAAGGGGTGAGGATATTTCCCGGATCAGAGGAGAGAAGTGCACCGATAATTAAAGGAGCCTTACCAATTTGAGGAAAAGTAGAAGATAAAGTCTTGGTGGTTGATGGCAGGAAAGAAACGATATCATCCCCTTCGGCAATATCCTCAAAAGTACGATTATCAGTTATCATTTCATAAACCTGCTGGGCTTTTTCTTTTGCCAGTTCTATTTGTTTCTCTGTAGATAATTCCCTCTGGATCTGATTTTTAACTTCATCAAAAGTTTTTGGTCCAGCCAATGCGATGGAATCAAGGTGAAAGATGGCAAAACCCCGATCAGATTCAAACACATCGCTGGATGTTCCCACTTCTGAATTAAATGCAAAACGTATGGGCAAAGGGAAAAATCCAAATCCAGGTAACATTTTGGTCTCTTCAGGAAGCGACCGGAGTTGATTAATTTCTAACTGGTTCATTTCCACAGCTTTTTCAAACCCATGGTCTTCCACATCCCATGAAAATTGTGATGCTTGTCGTTTTAAAATGTCGCGGGTTGATGGACCCATTTCAACCTTTAGAAGAATATGGTTCGCCAGAATTTCTTCCTGATCATCCCTGGTTCGTTTATCTCGAACCGAGATGATATGATAACCAAAATTAGTTTCAACAGGACCAACCACTTCTCCAACACCGGCACCAAATGCCGCTTCCTCAAATGGGGGTGCCATCATACCCCAACCAAACCATCCAAGATCACCACCATTTTTCTGCCCATCTCGAACATTTCCAGGATCCTCACTGAATTGATCAGCAAGAGTAGCAAAATCTTCTCCATCTCGGATGCGTTGAATCAAATCTTCTATCTCTCGTCGTACCAGTAGTGTGTCCTCCTGTGAAGGCTTTTTATCCCATTTGACATAACTGAGAGCACGTCTTTCAGGCTGGTCGAATTCATCAAGATGAGAATTATAGTACTGCAGAATTTCTTCATCCGATGGCTGACTCTCATCTTTGAATGATAAATTCTGTAGTACCAGACCGGAAATGGTATAATCCATATTTTGTTTAATGTATCTGTTTTTGACTTCTTCATCACCAACCGTCACGCTTGATCGAACTTGATTTTCCAGTTTAATGTTAGGAATCATCAACCGCATATATTCTTCAACCTTACTCCATTCATCTCCCTGAGGATTCTGCAATGCCTCTAAATATTTCCCTTGGTCAAACTGTTCGTCGGTTTGAAAATCCGGTACATCCTTGATAAACTGAGGGGGATTTTCTACAAGATGATAATACACCTCTTCATCAGTAACAGTAATATCTCTTTTTTTGATTTCCTGAGTAAATAATATCTGGTCAATGAGTTCATACCAAATATCAGAGCGTGTTTGGTCAATCAATCGATCATCAACATTTCCTCCCTTTTGTCGATATTCATCAAGACGATAGCGAACTGCCTGAAAGAATTGATCAGGTGAGATAATATCCCCATTGACAATGCCAAGAGTTTTACGGACATCTGTTTTACCGAGAATTTTATCAATAATATTTGCACCCCCGACCAGTCCACCAACAGTCATACTTCCAACGAAAAGAAGCAGAAGTATCCAAAGGATGAAGTGCATCCGATTCCGCATAATATGCATCATACCCATTAAAATTTCTCCTCTTTAATGCTGCAAAATATAGTAAGAATCATAAGGTTTTGCAACGAGGGAAATAATTCCCAAATTCCGACATTGTAACGTAATTCTCGTTGGTTACCCCTTTACCAGATAGATTCAGATAGAAGTTTATTAAGGGGGTGGAATAATATCAGTCATCGGATTAAAATCCATAACGTGTTATAAGATAATTAATTATATCTATAACACGTGTGAGTTATTATATTCCACCCCCTAAACGACTTCGGGGGCTTGCCGACGGTAAAAATAATAACACTATGTGATTTACGGCACATATTTTGTTGATCACACACAGAAGGTAAAATAAGTTGTTGAAATCACTAGTGTCCGGTAAAAGTTTTGAAACAGGTCTGAAACTCCCCGAAGTT
>CAZVFT010000028.1:0-26337 GCA_964626495.1 uncultured bacterium | reverse complement strand
TTTTGGCTCTTATCTAATGCTTTTTCGGGTGTCCCAATGCGGAAAACAGGAAAAACTTTTATGATTTCTTAGATTCTGAGATCATAACTTATTTTAAGATCCGAATTGATAAGGATGATGAGATTGTTGAAGTGGCGGGGTGTTGGGATACCGGGTATTATCTATTATATGTTAAATTACTCATTAGCATTTTCCACCACAGTGAATATTACTCATTTTAATTATTTTAAGCTGCACTGAAAAACAGCATTCGAATATTGCCATTCACTACTTTTTGTAAAGAGTTGGATTTTCCGTAATGTTTTACCGGTTTCCCCATTCCGGTTTCCGCTTTTCCAGAAAGGATTCGATCCCTTCATTGGCATCATATGTTGCCATCAATTCTTCGATGTAGAACTTTTCAAGCTTGCTTAACTGTTCCCGAAGAGTTTCATTGAACTGACTGCGGGCTGCCTGAACTGCAAATCTCAAAGATGATGCACTCTTAGGTAGAATCTGTTTTTCAGTCCACTCATCTGTCCCGGTCAGCATTGCATCCCGATCTTCAAACAGCTTTGCTGCAAGTCCTATTTCTATTGCTTCCTGGGCGTTCACTATCCGGCCGGTTAGCAACAGATCATCCGCTTTCGCCTGTCCGATTTTCAACGGAAGAATGACGGATGCAGGCGGAGCAAATACTCCCAGACTGATCTCCGGTTGTCCTAATTTTGCCGTGCGATCAATAAAGATAAAATTGCACATCAGGGCAAGCTCCATTCCACCTCCCAGACACTGTCCGGAAATCAAAGCAGCAGTAGGAACAACTAAATCTGCCAAAGTGTAGAACAGTCTGTGGAACTGCTTCAACATTGTGGGAGCTCTGTCCCGGGTATGTTCGGGAACACTGGCACCAAAACTGAAATGTTCGCCGGCGCCGACGAATTGAATCAATTTAACCTGCGGTTGAATATTTTCCAATTGCGTTTGAAGCTCCGCCATTATTTCTGCATCAAGGACATTTGCTTTTGGCGCATTCAATGTCAGTCGGATGACCTGACTTTTAAATAACTCTTCTCTTATTATTTTATTCATACGTTTCCTTTATTTGCCACCAAGACACGAAGACTCAAAGAAAGAAAATACTTTGTGGCTTTGTTCCTCTGTAGCATTTCCTTATTTTGGCAGAATAGCTTCCAGCATTTCATCATCCCAGGGATGTCCTTCTGCCAGCATCTGACGGAGTTTTATGAAGTCCACCTCACGATTACCCTTGGGACCTTCATTAAAGGCACGGAATCCCGCCTTTGCTTCTGTCATCATATTCAGCGCCAGCCAGTCACGATTGGTTTGTTGATTCTGATCCCAGTGCTCCAGTTTCTTTTTTCGCAAGCTGTTGAGAGTCTTGCTGGTGCAGTCCGGCATCAGGTACATCATCTTGGTTGCCAGCGAATTCACGGTATCGTCCAGTGGTGTCAGATCAATTTCACCTTCGGAAAGCAGTTTCTTGCCAGCTTTGAACTCATCACCCGATTTACGTTTGCCGTAAATAATTGCTCCGGATTCATCCAGCCAGTGGTTAGTAACTACAAGAGGATTCCGAACGAATTTTCCATCCGCTTTCAACACCGGAACCGCTTCAGTAATGAGTCCGATGTTTTTCGCTTCATACGCAGACCACATTTCGCAGAGGGTTCCACTCTGCATAGCACGTTCAATTCCCACATACAGATGCAGAAAGTCAGTACTGCCGCCGTCCGGAGCGCTGCCGTGTCTGGGGCCAGCCTGACCAAAAATCGCCAGATCACTGGAAACGGAAAAATCACACGCCATCCCGATCTCCTGTCCACCCGCTATGCGCATACCATTTACACGACAGATGACTGGCTTGTCACAGTGCAGAATGGAGGTAATCATATCATTGAAGAGCCGCATATACTGTTTGTATTCAAGAGGACGTCCTGCGTAATACTCCGCATATTCTTTCGTGTTCCCTCCTGTGCAGAATGCTTTATCGCCAACTGCAGTGAATACAACGGTAACTACCTGCCTGTCCATAGAAGCTTTACGAAATGCCAAGATAATCTCTTTGACAGCATTGGTTGTGTAGGAATTGTACTGCTTAGGATTATTCAGTGATATCCAGGCGTTGTACAGTCCATCAACTGCTTCTCCGTTTTTATCCAAACAGGGACGGTTTTCATAAAGAATCTCTTTGAAGTCAGTTTCAACTAATTCGTGGTTTACTAATTTGTATTTCATTGTTTCTCCTTTTTTTTGCCACTAAGACACAACGACACAAAGGTTTTTTATTGTTTCTTTTGTATTATTCCTGTCTTTTAAGTGTGCAGATTTAATATGTAGTTGTATTTCATAAAATCATCTGTTTTGATATCTTCTTATCCTTCGCCTTTGCATTAGCCTTCGCCTAAAACTCCGGTATCAACACTGACCGTTTCAACAGTTTGTGTTCCAATGTTTGCCGGAATATATCATTAATTTCGGATAGAGGGAAAGTTTCCGTAAACGGTTTTATCTTCAGTTTTCCCTCAGCAACCAGATGAATAACATCCTGATACAGTTCCGGTTTGCAACCCCAGGTGCCGATGACATTCGCATCAAATGCCATCAGATTACTCAATCGAACTTCCAGTTTATCCAGCGTAAATCCCACGATGGATAAGGTTCCCGCAATACCCAAAAGGGCATAAGCCAATTCCTGACCGGCTTTGGTACCGGACATCTCATAGATTTTCCAGCTATGCGATGGTACTCCCATTTCGCGACATACACCTTTCACCTGCTTCTTGATTTCTTTGATTCCCATCCCGGAAATGTTGATAGCGTTTGTAATCCCAACCTGTTCCAGTTGATCCAGTTTTTCCTGAGCAATATCCAAAGCCAATACTTTCGCACCAAATATTTTTGATATTTGTGCAGCGTAGATTCCGATCCCTCCGACTCCGATGATAACAGCAAAATCTCCAGCTTCCAAACCGCTCTTGAGTATGACCTGATAGGGTGTCGAAACAGCATCGGCAATGACGGAAAGTTCCGGGAGGGTATGAGTTTTCAACGCTTCATCAGGAACTTGAGATAGAAAGCGGGAAGGCACGACAACGTGACTGGCAAATCCACCGTGGAAATCATTGCCGGGCATCTTCTGGTTCTGACAGATATTACTCCGTCCCTTTCTGCAAAGATCACACTCGCCACAGGGAAGCACTGCGGGAATGACAACGGGTTTCCCTTTTAGCACAGAAGGTCCATCCAGTACAGTTCCACTAATTTCGTGTCCAAGGACAAGCGGCAATTTGTGGCGCGTTGGGACACCGTAATGCCAGAAGCTCAAATCCGTATGACAAACACCACAACCAGCCACTTCCACCAGGGCTTCGTCATTTTCAATCTCAGGAATTGGATATTCCACCCGCTCGAAAGGTTCATCCTTAGCTGTCATCTGATAGGCATAAATTTGATTCATAGAATTCTCTCCTCCCTATTTTGGTTTGTTTGCCACCAAGACATTAAGACACGAAGAAGTATTGATAATTCTGAATTTAATTGTAGAAAGGAAATATAAATTCAGGATCAGAAAATAATTCATCAATTTTATTATATATCCCTTCTTTTTATTGCTTTGCGCCTTGGTGACTTTGTGGCTGGTGAATTATTCAAGTTAATTCTTTTCTCCTGTTGCGATGATGCCAGTAAATGAATCAGGGTAGTTATAGATTGATTAATAGGTGTTGGTAGATTGTGCTTTTGTCCATATTCTGCGATTCTCCCATTCAGATAATCAATTTCCGTTGGAAGACCCTTATCCAGATCTACAAGCATTGAAGGGCGATGGTAACCGCCTTTTTTCAAATAGTTCACACAGAAATCTTTGAAATTTTCATCATATTCAATGCCTTCAGCTTTTGCAACCTGAACCGATTCTTCAACAATCGCCGCTGAAAGTTCCAGACCTTCTGGCGAATCCATCACCTCTTTCATTGTCAGGCGGGAGATTGCACAGACGGGAGCAAGGGCGGCATTCAGAATTGCCTTCTCCCAGACATAGTGCTGAATATTATCAGGAATTTCTGTTTCAAGGCCGGCAGAAGTGAGCAGTCCAGCGAATTGCTTTTCAACAGCTTTTCCCTTTGGAGTTAATGCAGCTACATAATTCGGCGGATTAAAAAATGTAACATTCACAGTGTTTGAATCGCTCATACCGCCGGCATAATTAACCACCATACGTAATGTTCTGTCTTTACCCACGACTTCTGCGACTTCCAATTCGTTATCTAACCCATTCTGAACACACATTACAAAAGGTTCACCTGATATGATTCCTGAAAGTTGGTTTGTTACATCTCTCAAGTATGAGGTTTTCACTGAAATGGCAATAAGATCAAGATCGTATCTTCCCAACTCTTGAACTGAATAACATCCTTCAGTTACAGTCACTTCTTTTTGAATTTTACCCTCTAAACGAATACCCATTTTTTTAATCCAGTCAATTCTATCGCGATTAATATCGCAGGGGACCACAAATGCCCCTGCATCGATGAGATGGGTGGCCAAGGTTGATCCGATTGGTCCCATACCTACAATACCAGCACGCAATTCATTATGATCAGTATTTTTTATCATAAATTTTTTGTCTAATTATCTTTTGTTGAAAATCTCTCCCGCAGAACCCTGTGCAGGACTTTTCCACTTCCGGTATGGGGCATATCTTCAAATTCCAGGAATGTTACTTTTTTCGGACATTTAAAAGAGGGCAGTCTATCCTTACAGAACGAAATAAGATCTTCTTCGCCAGCTTCTCTGCCATCTTTCAAGACCACAAAAGCGGTTACTTCTTCTCCCCATTTAGGATGCGGAAGTCCCACAACAGCCGACTCCAACACATTTTTGTTTTGACCTATCACGACTTCAACTTCAGACGGAAATACGTGTTCGCCGCCGGTGATGATCATATTCGCTTTTCTGTCCACAAGGTAAAAATATCCGTCTTCATCCTTTTTGGCTAGATCACCCGCAGAGAAGTAATCTCCGCGGAATGATTTCCGGGTTTTTTCCGGAAGTTTATGATATCCAGAAAACATCATTGGACTACGTGAATAAAGTTCACCAATTTCTCCCACACTACATTCTTTCCCGTCTTCAGAGATAATTTTAATAAAATCAGTTCCCACGGATTCCCTGCCGATGGAACCAGGTTTTGTCATCTGCTCATAAGGTTTCAATATCGTGACGATACCTGCTTCCGTAGAACCGTACCCCTCATAAAGTTCAACTCCCGGGAAGTATTCCATAATGCCGGATTTTGTCTCTTTTGCTGCAGGAGCGCTTGAACACAGAAGTTTTTTCAGAGATACTAAATCCAGTTTCTCTCTTTCATCTTCCGGAATGGACAGAATCAAATTGTAATGTGTTGGTATCAGGGATATGAAAGTGATTTTTTCTTTTTCCACGATCTTCAGTACCTCAAAGGCATCGAAACCCATCGCAGGATGGATGTATATGGCAGCTCCTATGTACGTGAAAGTGAATGAGAAAAAAGTGGAGTTGACGTGACAAAGCGGCATTATCGTCAAACAGATATCGTCTTCCGTGAATGCAAAATCAACCGCATTAATCAGATAAAATGCCACGTAGGATTCGTGTGATCTCAGTACTCCTTTGGGAATTCCCGTAGTTCCCGATGTATAGAGCAGTACCCAGATATCTTCAGGCTTGATATTGCTGTCCGGTTCAGCAATTTCGCCTTGCGACACAAAATCCTCATAATGGCTAAATCCTTCCATTCTCTCTCCGACAACGAAAAATTTATCACCAATATTGGGAATTTTGTTCTCCACGGAAAGCGCTGCGTCAAAGTTTATCTTGAGCGCAATCGAAAGGAAAGGGTGGTGAATAAAAAGCGCGACGGCATCAGAGTCTTTTATGATATATTCGATCTCTTTTGGCGACAGGCGGAAATTTATTGGAACTATAATAAATCCACCTTTAGCCGCTGCAAGATACAGCTCCACTATCTCAATAGAGTTTTCCAGAAGGACCGCAAATTTATCGTCTTTTTTGAGTCCAATACCGGTAAGTCCGTTTGCGATTTTATTTACCCTTTCGTTCAATTCTGAAAAGGTCAATTCCCGGTTAGCTTCCTTTAGAGCGATTTTATCCGGAGTTTTTCCAGCGTGAATCTTTACCATTTCTACAAGGTTCATCCAGTTTGCCATCTATTGCTCCTGGATTTTAATTCTTGCATCAACAATAACAGCTCCTTTTGATTCCTCCAGAACCATTACCGGATTTAGGTCTAGCTCTCTTATTTCCGGAAATTTGCTAACAAGATGAGAGACTCTCTCAACGATACCAACCAACGCTTCAATATCTTTCTTTTTTTCTCCTCTAACTGAATCAAGGATTTTTATGGCTTTTGTTTTCTCAACCATTTCTTTTGCTTTTTTATGACCTACAGAAACCAATCCGAAAGATACATCTTTCAAAACTTCAGTGTAGATTCCACCCATTCCGACCATAACAAGATGTCCAAGCCCAGGTTGAAATGTAGAACCGACAATCATCTCTGTTCCGCCTGATATCTCCTTTTGAACAATTATGTTTGCCTGTTTCCCAAAAGTGTACTGATATTGCTGATATACTTTTTTCAGCTCATCGGAATTTTCTATTCCCAGCGTCACACCGCCTGCATCAGATTTATGAACAATATCCTCCCGATCAATTTTGAGAACAACAGGATAGCCAACTTCTGAAGCAAAATTTATGATTTCCTGAAGGTTTATCTTGAGCGTAGTCGAAATGTCTTGACTTGAAAGATACGGAGCAAGTGAAAATCCGCCGGCTTCCAAAATGGAAAAAACATCCTTCTGCGGCAGGAAATCAAGTTTTGCTTTCGGTGTATTTCGACTTCGCTCAATACAAGCATTTTGTAAAATCTCTTTGATCCTGTCGTCATTGATTTCAAAATCGGTAATCTGATCTTTAACACGATTTTTATATCTGCCATATTCAGCCATCTTACCGATAACTTTTGCCGCATCTTCCGGAAAACTGTAAACGGGAATACCGGCATCTTTCACAATCTCAAGTGTCTTTCTCCACTGGGATTTATTGGTCATTATGACGGCAATGATGGGTTTTTCTGCTGTTTTTGAGATCGCTGCAATTCGTCCGGCGACTTCTTCACAATCAACAAAAAACGGCGTGATGAAATTCACCAGCACAACATCAATTTGATCATCTTCCAGCAAGGCATTGATTGCGGCTTCATATTCGTCTGGTCCGGCTGTCGCCAGAATATCTACCGGATTGTTTATGGAAGCAACGGCAAATTGGGATTCCTTCAGACTGTTTTTCGTTTTTTTAGAAAGTTCAGGAAGTTCCAGTCCGGCTTCAATACATTCATCTGCAGCTATGATTGCCGGTCCGCCGGTATTTGTGATAATTCCTACTCTGTTCCCTTTCGGTACCGGCTGTTCGGAAAATGCAATGGCAGCACGGCACAGTTCATCTGTATTCTTGAACCCGACAATTCCACACTTATCAAATATAATGTCCGTCGTGGTATCCTTTTCAATCATAGCGCCGGTGTGTGAAGTGATTGCCCGGGCACCTTCTTCCGTTCTTCCGGTTTTCATCGCCAGTATCGGTTTTGTCAGAGTAATCTTTTTTACGACCTCAATGAATTCAGCAGGATTATCTAGACTTTCGATATGGAGAACAATCGCTTTTGTTTCATCATCCTGTCCCCAGTATTCCAGTATTTCAGGAATCGAAATATCGCAGGCATTTCCGTTTGAGGCATACATTCTGATTTTGATACCCAGTTCAGAAAATCTATTGTTAACTACTTCACCAATCCCACCCGATTGAGCCAGTATGGAAACGTTTCCCGGTTCTATCTTCGTGAAAGTAAAATTCGCATAAACAGAAACTTCCGGATCGGTATTCATAATCCCCTGGCAGTTTGGACCGAATACCCTGATCTTGTTCTCTTTAGCGATTCTAACCACTTCATCTTCAAGCGCTTTACCTTCCGCTCCGATTTCCTTGAAACCGGCAGAATTGATAATGACAACCTTGACTCCTTTTTCTGCGCATTCCAGCATCATCTGAGGAACCAGAGTATTCCGCACTACGATATGAGCCAAATCCACTGCTCCGGGAATGTCCTTAACGCTCCGATATGCAGGGATGTCCAGAATATGTTTTTCCTTGGGATGAACAGGATAAAGAGGTCCCTTAAATTTAAAATCAATGAGATTCTTCAGAATTCTGTAACCAATTGAGAGCTCTTTGTTCGATGCTCCGATAATTGCTACTGATTTTGGTCTGAATAATGCGTCAAGCATTAGTATATCTTTCAAATGCGAAAAGAGCCGCTCCAAAAGCGCCTGTCAATTGAGGATGAGGAGGAACAAATATCTTTCTGCTCAATTTCTCTTCAAACATTTTAACCAGGAAAGGATTATATGCCACGACACCACCGGTCATCACAATGCTGTCTTCCATCGGATCCATCTCAATCGCTCTTTTAATCACTGAATTGAAAACACCTTTAACAATATCTTCCACCTTTTCACCTTCCCGGATTTTTGTCAGTATTTCCGTAGCTGTGAACACGGTGCAGTAGCTTCCGATTTCGATATCTTTTTGCGCTTTTTCAGCAAGTCCGTTGAGCTGTCCAAGTTTTACATCAAGGCGATTGGCTATCTCTTCCAGGAAGGCTCCCGTACCTGCTGCACACTTTCGATTCATCTTGAAATTTACCCTTTTCCCGGATACATCAATCCTGATGACTTTACTGTCCTGACCGCCGATATCTATCAATGTGTGAGCTTCAGGAAAAAAGTGGAAACTCCCTCTGGCATGACAGCTGATTTCCGTTTTTATCCCGTCTGCATAGGGGATATTTCTTCGTCCATATCCTGTTGCGACAATAGTGCAATTCTCTATAACTTCAGGATCAGCATTTTCCTTTGCCTTGCTGAAAGCTTTGTCAGCCGCAGAGTGAAAATCCGCACCGGAATTGTTCACCGAATAACCGACAATCTTCTTTTCGGCATCTATAATGACCGCCTTTGTGGTGGAGGCGCCGACATCAATTCCTGTAAAATATTTCATTATTTTAACCTTTCAAAGGTTCAAAACCTTTGAAAGGTTTTATCTCTTTCTTTGTGACTTTCTCCTCCACAGGAGACCCTTCGGGTCACTGAGTCCCTGTGGGAATGGCAAATTATTAAATCTCCATTTGTTCAATAAAAGCTTCTATATTCGTCTTTGCCTGCTCTTCTGAAAAACAGCGTAAATCATTCAAATCTCCATTGATGGTAAGTGTCGGGATATTCAATTTTTTCTGGAGTCGCTCCGGCATTCCGTAGCGATTGTTTGAATTGTTCGGACAGGTCTTTGCATCGTGAAAAATAATGCCATCCAATTTATACTTATGAATCATTTCTTCAATATACTTTTCCTTAAAATTTTCATCTCTGACAATGAAGAGTTCTGTGTAAGCCCGGGCAAGACTCATAAAAGGATCATCAGGATCAAATGCTTCAAAAATCCAACTATTGCAGTATGTGGAAGCTGCCACAGAAGTTTCAAGTTCAATAAAAAATTCTGATAGGTTACGAAGTTTTCCCCAGATTGGCATACCTTCCCAATACAAGCGAAATTTCTCACCCTCAACCGCACCTTCGTTGTTTGCAACTTTTTCTTCAAGCTCCTTTAAAAGTAGAGTGTAATATTCAATTGCCGTTTCGGTTCCTCTTAAAACGACAGCAGGTCCCATTTGAATAGTTGCGTCAAAGAAACTCATAGGTGCCGGTACATTCATATTCGTCTCCAGAACCTTTTTCCAAAGCTGTGTGCATTCGTAGGAACGTGTCAGAACTTCCCGGAATTTGTCAATATCAAACTTGTTGGTTGATACGGTTTCAAGATGAGGAATCAAATCCTTAATTTGTTTTGTAATACTTTTTAGATTATAGTCATATACATCACCGATTCCGCGGTAAGTTGAAATTCCAAACATTGGAACTTTTAATTCTCTGGCATACCAGGAAAACCAATCCTGTACATCGCGGCATTGATTCGTGTTATAAACTAACACATCCGGTTTTGGAACTCCGCTGATTCCTTCATACGCTAATGCAAGCGGTGTTTCTTTTTTGATGAATGCACCAACATCACTGGTCAGATAAGAACAAATATCGGGAGAATATCCTATTGCATTCGCAACGGGAATATAATTGTTCGCCATTCGTGTGGCACCGAGCATAGCTCCGTGGTTTTCGGGGTAATAAACTAAAAATCCCATACTCAACAAAAGTTCTCCGGGACCTACGCTTGTGCACCACGCAACAGGAGGACACCCTGTTTTCGAAGCTCTGTCCAATTCATAAAAATATTCAGCCATTATTTTCTTCATCTGACTGGTAGCTTGAATATTCTTGATTAATCTTTTCTTTTCTTCAGCCATTATTTATCCTAACGATTATTTATGCCTATTTTATATTTCTCCTAATCCCACATATACCCTATACCTTATACCTACTTTATTTCCATACGTTCAACCAGCTTAGACCACTCTTCGCAGAATTCTTTTCTTTTAGAATTTCGGAGTTCGCCGATGACCATCTTTTTGTTCTGATTCTTTTCCTGTTCATTTAGAAGCAGGTACTTACTTCGCAGAATCGTATTTCCACGATACCACTCCCAGATTTCTTTGTTTTCTTTCAAGTTATTTTTATCTGTATATCCGGTTGGGCAGGGAATAAGGATTTCGATAAATGAAAATCCTTTGTGAGAAATTCCTTTCTTGATGCTTGATATTGTCTCATAGGGAAACCCAAGCGGCCAACGTGAAACATAAGGAGCGCCTGCGCCCACAACTAAATCAGCCAGATCAAATGGTTCCTCAATATTTCCGTAAGGACTGGTCGTTGTATATCCGTCTTCTGGAGTGGTGGGAGAGACCTGTCCGCCGGTCATACCGTAGTTGTAATTGTTCATCTCTATCACAGTCATATCCACATTACGTCTTGCGGCGTGAATCAGGTGATTGCCTCCGATGGCAGCACAATCTCCATCTCCGGTAAAAATGACCACTTTCAGATCGGGATTTGCCAGCTTTACACCTGTGGCAAAAGCAATGGCACGACCGTGCGTCGTATGCAGTCCATCGGCTTTGATATAACCGGGAAGACGGGAAGAACAACCGATACCGGAGACAAAGACCATTTTGTCAATATCAAGTTTTAGCTCATCAATCGCTCTCAGCGTGTGGTTCAAAACACTGCCGATTCCGCATCCCACACAAAAGATTGAAGGATACATCTCCTCTCTCAAATATTTTTTAATATTTTCTGCTTTATTGAACATATTTCTCAATTAGCGTTATAGCTTGAGTAATACAACAGCCACAAAGGCACTAAAACACAAAGGACAAAAGAAGACAATTTATGAGAAAATTGATTGATTGGATTTCTAATATAAAATACATTTATTACAATATTATTTAAAGCATTCAATATCAATACATCTTCGTGTCTTTGTGTCTTCGTGGCTGATTTTCTAACACTTCCCGGATGATTTCATCAGGATGATGAATCCTCCCGCCAATACTTGGTATTCCCACCACCTCACAGATATCGGGTACATATTCTTTTACTTTGTGAATTATTTGTCCAAGGTTCATTTCCGGAATAATGATCTTACCGACTTTTTCTCCCAACATTCTAACCTTTTCTTCAGGAAAAGGCCAGATACCAATCCAGCGGAAATATCCTACTTTAACTCCCTGTTCTCTTAGTGATCTCACAGCATTCAGAGCGACTCTGGAAGTAATGCCGTAAGAAGCAATGACAACTTCTGCATCATCAAGATATAATTCTTCTACCATTGTCAGGTTTTCTCTTTGACGGGTAATTTTATCAACCAATCGGTTAACAAGTTGAGTATGTTTGTCTGCATCATCCGTGCAGGGAAGTCCAGACTCTTCGTGGGTCAGACCTGTGACATAAGTTCGAAATCCAGAGCCAAATGTTGCCATAGGCGGTATCAGGGAATCGTCTAAAGCGCGAAAAGGCACATATTCATCCGGGTTGACTTCAGGTTCTTTCCTTTTTGTGGATTGGATTTCATCATATTCAGGAATTTTTACTTTCTCCCGCATATGTCCGACTTCTCCGTCGGTTAATACGACGACTGGATTCCTGAACTCATCAGCAAGATTAAAAGCACGGATTGTGAGATCAACGCATTCCTGAACGCTGTTGGGAGCCAGAGCGATAATCTCATAATCGCCGTGAGATCCATAACGGGTTTGCATCAGGTCTCCCTGTGAAGGTTCTGTCGGCTGACCGGTGGATGGTCCTGATCGCTGGACATTGATGATTACGCAGGGAGATTCTGTCATACAGGCATAACCGATATTTTCCTGCATCAGCGAATATCCCGGACCGGAAGTAGCGGTCATCGCTCTTGCTCCGGACCAGGAAGCGCCTATCACGGCAGAAATACTGGCGATTTCGTCTTCCATCTGGACAAAAGTCCCGCTGATTTTCGGCATCAGATATGCTATTGCTTCCTGCGTTTCCGTAGCTGGAGTAATCGGGTATCCGGCGCAAAATTTACATCCGGCAAGAATAGCGCCATAAGCACAGGCAATATCACCCTGAAGAAAATAATGCTTTTCGTCTAACACTTTTCGGATTTTATCGTAGCTGGTTTTATTCATTTAAACTCACTTTTTCTTACTCTTATCGGGTTTACCCAGAGACCATCCTTCTTCAAATGCTTTCATATTAATTGTTTCGGTTCCCGCTGGGATATTTTTCTTTATTGCTTTTTCCAGTGAAGAGCGTTTCAGCACTTCAGTTGAAGCAGCGATATAACCCATCATCACACTGTTTGCCACAACTTTTCTTCCAAGATTATCGGCAATTTTAGTGAACGGTACGCGAAAATGGGATTTATCATTTGAATCAACCAAATCCTTATCAATAACCACGACTGTCTGTGAGGAAACTTCAGAAATATACTTGTCAAAAGCAGGTTGAGACAAAGCCACCAGGATATTTGTATTCAGAACTTTGGGATAGTCTATTTCCTCTTTGGATATCACAATATCCGATCGGGCAGCGCCACCGCGTGATTCCGGACCGTAAGATTGAGACTGAACGGCATTTTTACCATCCAGAATGGCAGCCTCACCAAGAATAACTCCGGAAAGGACGATTCCTTGTCCACCAAATCCTGCTATCTGTATTTCAGTTCGCATTTTGCTACTCTTTAACCAATAATTGTGTAGTAATATTCTTCACCTAAAATCACATTTTATTATCTATTTGCTGGAATAAGGCATAGGGTATAAGGATAGATTTGTTGGTAGGTTTTCTTGTCTGCAATAAATCTCCGGAAGGTAGACTTATACCATATTTCCTTATACCAAAATATCTATTCAGTGTCAATGTTGTCATTTTCTAACTTCTTTGTGTTTCTTATGCTTTGTTTCCTTCACTGCTTTTACTCCCAATTTATATCCTTCTGAAAAAGCTGCAAGATTTTTTTCTTCTGTCCCACTTGGCGCATTCTCTTTCACCGTTTTTTCCATAGATATTTTCGAAATTTCTTTTACAATCGGTGTGATAAATCCAAGCATTACTGTGTTAGCCATTATTTTTCGTCCAAACTTTTTGAAGGCGATGTCCGTCGCTTTTATCCTGTACGGCTCAAAGGGAGAATCCTTATCTGGTTTGACCAGGTCATCTTCGATAATTAGAATTCCTTCTTTTCGAAGTTTATCAATGTACATTTCGTATGCAGGCTGTGAAAAAGCTACCAGAACATCCAACTGATCAATCTCAATTTCGTGAATTTCCTCTTCGGATATTATCACATCACTTTTGGAAGCTCCGCCACGGGATTCACTCCCGTAAGACTGAGTTTGAAGGGAATTCAGGTTTTCCTCCAGAGCAGCATTTCCCATAATATATCCCGAAAGAACAATTCCCTGACCACCAAAACCGCAAAAACGGATATTCATTACTTAAATTGCTCCTCTACTTAATTTCATTCTGTACAGGTTTCTTCAAGCCTAATTTCTCTGCCTGGATTTCATTAATTTTATAAAGTCTGTCCACAAATTCCTCTTCATCCCGCTCCACAAGTTTTCCTATCACAATTTTATCTTTAAGTTCTTCTTCGGAGAGTCCCTGAGCTTTTTCGATTTTTACTGAATTATCCCTAAAGTGATTCAGAAAATCCGCACCTGTTCGCATACCGACTAACTTCCCATAACTAACCGGACATTGGGAAATAATTTCAATGAATGAGAATCCCTTTTTCATAATTGCATACTGCATCGCCTCCATCAGCGGGAAAACGTGATAGGTCGTCCATCGGGAAACATAATTTGCTCCAGCAGCAGCGACAAGTTCAGCAGTTTTTAGAGGTGGCTCCACGTTCTTGTAAGGTGTGGTGGTGGTCCGCGCTCCAATAGGCGTAGTGGGAGAAACCTGTCCTCCCGTCATTCCATAATTCCAGTTATTCACCATAAACACGCTGATATCAATATTCCGCCGGGCATTGTGGATGAGATGATTCCCTCCGATTCCGGCAATATCCCCATCACCTGCAATGATAATCACTTTCATATCAGGAAGTATAATCTTAACTCCAGTTGCAAATGCAAGCGGTCGTCCGTGCGTGGTATGAAGCGTATCCGCCTTGAAATACGGACTTGGTATCCAGGAACTGCAACCGATACCGGTAACCAGCGCAACCTCTTTGGGTGATAGACCCAATTCATCCATCGCCTGGGCAAATGCACCTAAAACTGTTCCACAACCGCAGCCAGAGCAGAAAGCCGTAGGAAGAACTTCCCGACGTAAATAATGAAGCAACCGATGCGTTCGATCCTTGAAAAAATCTTCCGTGGAAGGAAATGAGTTTTCTTCAACTAATGCCAATTATTGACCTCTTTTTTTGCCACAGATTTACAGGGATAACCAATGAGTAATTAATACCTAACCCAGAAAAACTGGAAATAAAAATAACAAATGGTAAATAACAAATTCCAAATAATTTCCAATTACTAAAATCACAATTTTTCAAAAAATTGGTTTTTTCATAAAAGGACATAAAATCGTTATCGTTTAATATTTTCATTTTGAGTATTGATATTTTGAATTTGTACTTTATTTGATATTTGTTTTTTTGTGTTTTGTCATTTTGACACTTCGACAAGCTCAGTGTAACACTTTGCTCAATCCAGATTTCACTTTCTTCATATCTATTTTTTCTCTGTGTCTCTGTGGTATTTAGTTATTAAAAGATTTCTCAATTGAATCAAGAATCTCATCAATGGTATGTGAGATTCCGCCTATTTTAGAAATGGACTCCACTTCGCAGGAAACAAATCGTTCTATTTCTCTTGAAAGCTGTCCAAGATTCATCTCGGGTACAATTATCTTTCTCACATTGTTGTTAAGATTATTGACAGCGTGCCTTGGAAAGGGCCAGATGGAAATAAAACGAATGAAACCAACCTTTAGTCCATTCTCACGCGCTTGTAGTACTGCTCCGTAACTTGGTCTTGCCGAAGCACCATAGGAAATCACAACCACTTCAGCATCTTCCATAAACTTACATTCAACTTTAATGATTTCCTCTCTTTTGGAATCAATTTTTGAATATATTCGCCGAATCAGTTCATTGTGAACCGATTGTGTCGTGACATCCCTCATTCCATCCTTTTTGTGAGTAGAGCCAGTAACGTGAACAAAATTACCTGTCCCAAACTTGATCATCGGAGGGACATCCTCTCCACCAAATGGAGATTCACGATCAGTTGCGTATCTTCGCTCCTCAAGAATTATCTCTGACGGATCGGCAGGAAAAGTAAGTTTCTCCCGCAAATGACCGATTTCACCATCCATAAGTAGAATAACCGGATGGCGGTACCGTTCCGCAAGGTTGAAGCATTCGATAGTGAGGTCAAAGCATTCCTGAACAGAACTTGGAGCCAGTGCTATTATTTCGTGATCTCCGTGTGTACCCCATCTTGCCTGCATAATATCACCCTGAGCCGGCTTGGTCGCCTGTCCGGTGGAAGGTCCAGACCGTTGCACATCAATAATTACGCAGGGAGTTTCGGTCATAATGGCGTATCCAATATTTTCCTGCATAAGAGAGAAACCCGGTCCCGATGTGGCTGTTAATCCTCTTGCACCAGCCCAGACGGCTCCAATCACTGCCGAAAGGGAAGCAATTTCATCTTCATACTGAACGCAGAAACCGCCAACCTGTGGTAATATCCGGGAAAGCTCTTCCGCAACTTCTGAAGCGGGAGTGATAGGATAGCCGCCAAAGAAATTGCAACCACCCCAGACGGCTCCGTGCGCTGCTGCTTCATCACCCAGCATAAAAACGCTTTTGTTTGCATATTTTTCGTAAAACGGATGCATTGATTATTCGTTGACTATCATAATTGAAAATTCCGGACATAGAAGTTCACAGAACCGGCAGCCAATACATTTTTCTTCGTAAGTCGGCACGGGTGGATAGTATCCCTTTCGATTGATCTTATCAGAAATCTCAAGAACCTCCAGAGGACAAAAATCAATGCAGATTGAACAACCCTTACAGTATTCTTCGTCTATTTCTATCATTTAAATAACCGTTTAATTTATTTTGGATCACATTATTTTGAAAACCATTAAAATGGTTAAGATATACTACGGATTCTGTAACCCACGACTTAGGTCGTGGGTTAAGCAAACAGATAATACAGAACCGTTTCAACGGTTTTTCTAAACACCAAGTTTTGTAAAGGATTTCGATCAAAATAAATCCTTTTTTCTCATCTCTGTGGCTCTATGGCAATTCATAACTCAAAAAAGATCATCAAGATCAGAATCTCCTCCTCCCGGCATTTCACCATATTGTTGCAGATATTGTTGTATCAATTCACTTTCCCGTTGAGAGTACATTTTGTTTTCCTCATACTCAAAGCGGGTGGCATTTTCGTTCTTATTCAATTCTTCCAATAAAAGCTCCCTGATATTTGCTGTCCCGCAAATAACCAAAATATTGTTGTCGTCATCAAATAGCTGAAACACACCCTCAGACGTAGGAACCTGATTAACCGTTTCCTCATTGAATGTCAGCCATTTTACAGGAGGAGATGGATTGGACTTGACAGCTAACCGCAGGTCACATTGCAGACATCGCTTTGCTTCTTTGACAGCTTGCACATTATCGTATCCAAGAGAAATTTCTGAAAAATCATGCAGTCTCATTTCCGGTTCAAGTTCAGGGACACCTTCCCGCTGCCATAGAGCAAAACCCTTATCTCTGCCAAGATACTGATTCAGTGCATTTCTTTGAAACAGAATTTCATCAATATCTCCTGTTCCTCCCAAGGACTTATCAATGGATGTTGCAGCTTTTCTACCGGTAGCAACCGCATCAATGACAGCGCCGGATATTGCCGTTACATCTCCACCCGCATAAATTCTGTTTTGTCCGGTTTCAAGGGTATCTTCATCCACGACAATAAAACCATTGTTGACCGAAACAGAACTGCCGTTTTCTATGAAGGATAAATCGGTAGTCTGACCTGTGGCAAAGATGATCTGATCACCTTCTATGGTTTTATGCTTATCGCCATAGGTGGGAGAAAATTTTCGCTGATCATCGAACACGCTGGTGCATTGAATCAGTTCTATACCATTCATTCTGCCGTTTTCGCTCAGGATTTTATACGGCCCCCAGGATGTCATCAATTTGATTCCTTCGGAAAGAGCGCTCTCAATTTCACAAAGATGAGTTGGCATCTCATCACGTTTTTCAAGACAGACCATTGTGATTTCTTTTGCTCCGCATCTTCTGGCACTCATTGCTGCATCAACAGCAACATCTCCGCCGCCGATTATAATCACCCTGTCTTTTAGTGTAATTTCTTCACTTTCCGCTATTTTTGAAAGGAAATCAATGCCCCATAAAACATCTGGTGAGTCAGACCCTTCAACTTCAATGTGATGACTCAACTGTGCACCTGCAGCTAGAAAAACAGCATCATAACCATCACTCATCAGCTGATCTAATGAAACATCTCTGCCAACGCAATGACCGGGTTTGAAATCGATACCAAGGGAAAGGATATCTTCAATTTCTTTGTCCAGAACTTCCAGCGGAAGGCGATAGGCGGGAATACCATAACGCATCATTCCTCCGGCTTTTTTTCTTACCTCAAAAATCGTAATGAAATGCCCTCGTTTCCGCAGATAAAATGCAGCAGTTAGTCCTGCAGGTCCCGCTCCAACAACGGCAACCCTTTTACCTGTGTCAGTTTTAACTTGCAAATATCCCTTCGGAAGTTCTTCAATACTATCAGCAGCATACCTTTTTAAAGCGCAAACGGATATTGATTCGTTCACATCTCCTCTTCGACAGACATCCTCACAAGGGTGAGCACAAACTCTTCCCAGTGTTCCCGGGAACGGCACCTTTTCCCGAATGACGACATTTGCTTCGTTCCTTTTTCCTTCTGCAATCAATCTCAAATATTCAGGGATGTCAATATGTATGGGGCAGGATTCTCTGCAGGGAACGATATCCTCTTCTTTTTTTCCGGGACGTACGTTTTTATCCATCAGCGCACCTGTCGGACAGACCTCCACACAGACCGTACAGAACTTGCAGCCGGATTCTTCCAGAGAAGGTTTTATGGTTCCAATCTGTATCCTGTCATTTTCGTCATACACAAAGTTTAAAGCTTCAACGCCTTCCAAATCGCGGCAGGCTCTGATACATCTTGTACAGCCGATACAGAGATTATAGTCCCTTTCAAAGAGCGGATCATCTTTGAAAATCGGTAAATCTGTGGGCAACCATTTTGGAGTTGAATCAGAAATCCCAATGTAATTGGCAACATTCTGCAGTTCACAATGTCCGAATTGAGGACAGCAGCGTTCATTTTCCGGTACATTGGAGGAACATTGTGTCAGACTGCATCCTTCCTGCTGGGCACAGGTCAAGCAGGTGTGAGGATGGCGTGAAAGTATTGGAATCAGCTTTTCCTGCCTTGCGGTTTTAATCCTGTCATTTTCAGTTGTGATGACCATATTATTTTCTGCAAGAGTGCTGCAGGATTCCATAAGATTGGGCATTCCTTTAATCTCCACGACGCAAAGACCGCACTCTTCCGTAGTTGCTTTAGGAAGGATATTTTTCAGTTTTTGTTTTCCCTGATAGATAATTTCAGCCGGTTTAAGGTCTTTTGCTATAGGTAGATCAGGATGGGAACAGAGCGTCGGAATATAGATTTCTGCGCTCTGGGCTGCTTCAAGTATTGTTGTTCTGCTTGGAACTTCCACCGGTTGGTTGTTTATTGTCAGACTTACGTTAGTCATCTATTTCACTCACGTTTCGCATATCATTTGGATAATTCGCCGCGAAGGCACCAAGACCCGAAGAGATATTGATATGTATTCACTGATATGTACGAAATTAAGATAACAACTCATCCACTCTTTTTCTATGTAACACTCTATCAATAAATACTTTGTGTCATCGTGACTTTGTGGCTGATGAATTAACCAATTTCTTCTCCTCATTCACCATATACCTTTTACCCTATACCTCATACCTCTTACCACATTCACCAAGAATGAGAAATTGCCTTTTCTTTACAGGATTCCACACAGGGTAACGGAGGTGTATGAGAGGGAGGTTTACAGGGATTGCATTCATACTTCAATTTTTTCTTTTTCTCATCTGTGACCACAGCAACAGGTACGTCCCGAAACGGATCATTTGGGTCTTCGTCTACCACTTCAAACACTTGAACCGGACAAGCGGGTACACAGTCACCGCAGCCGTCGCACTTGTCTGTATCAATGGTTATGAAAAAATCACCTGATGCATCTTTATATCCATAATTGGCTAACATAAGATTACCTTTCTATTTTTAATAATTTGCCACAAAGACACAAAGTCACGAAGAGTATTTGTTCCATAAGGAATCCCGATGGGAAAAATAAAGGGCTTAAGCATCTGTCCCGCCTGCCACCGACCAATCTGGATAGCTGAGAGGTTAGAGATGAAGCTTGGTCGAATATATTCTTTTGAACGATTATCATAACTATCATATTTTGAACACTTTGTGTCGTAGCGCCTTAGTGGGCCTCGGCCCTGGGCGTCCCGCCACGGGGAGTCCGTAGTCCTAGCCGTTCCGGCAACGGAGAGGCCCTTTGGCGAGCCCTGATGAATAGAACGTGCTATTTTTTTCTTCCCTTTCCTTTTTTGCAGAGAGCATATCCGAAAAGCGCAGCGCCGGCAGCACCTGCAATTTGAGTATCCCATTCCGTTTCCATTCGGTCAATCCCAACCATAGGCATTAACCGTTCCATCACGCCGCGGTTCTTTGCCATTCCGCCGGTTACTGCAAATGCAGGCGTAACGCCGATTCTCTCTACAAGTGAATAAATCCTTTCAGCCATAGCGCGACAGTAAGCCGCAAGTACTTCTTCGGTAGTCCAGCCCTTGCGTAACAGTCCGGTTGCTTCAGATTTGGCATAGACCACGCAGGTACTGGATACGGGTTCAGGTTCATTTTCGATCTGAAAAGACCTGTCGCCGACTTCTGTGATTGGAACGCCCAGAAGGTCTGCAAATACTTCCATCCCGCGCCCTGTTCCCGCTGCACATTTATCGTTCATCAGGAAATTTAATACTTTCCCTCTTTCATCACACTGGATAGCTTTGATATCCTGTCCGCCCACATCTAGGACTGTCCGAACTTCTGAACCGTAGATGAAGTTTGCACCTCTGGCGTGACAGGCGATTTCCGTGATGGTTCTGTCAGCAAATGGTACATTCACCCTGCCGTAGCCAGTTCCGATGCAATAGTCCATCCTGTCTTCGGGCATATCGGTAGTTTCAAGCGCAAAATTGAGAGCGTTTCGTGCGCTGTTCGGACTGTCGGAACCTGTACGCATATTGCCGTATGCAAAAATTTCTCCATCCGTTGCAATTACTGCCTGTGAACTGACAGAGCCGACATCTATCCCTACCGTTATGAATTCAGCATCCTTCCAGTTGATATCGGGATTATTCCAATTAGATTCTGTCCATTTCCAGAATTCCTGTTTTTTTTCTACTGTCATATCAAATTCCTGTTTGAATATTTTAATTTTTTCCCATCGTAGCAATAGCAGCACCAATTGCCGCTCCGTATTCCGGTCCCTCTGGAATAAATATTTCATCCAGATTCAACTCCCGTCGCATTGCTTCTACAAAACCCGGATTTCTCCCTACACCACCAATCATAGCCACATCCTTGTTAACGCCAACGCGTCGGATCATAGATACAATACGGCTTGCCATTGCATCGTGAATGGCTTTGCTTATGTCTTTAATTTTTATTTTCGCATGGATTAATCCGACGACTTCCGATTCAGCAAAAATGGCGCACTGAGCATTCATAGGAATCTTCTTATCCGATGTCAAAGCAAGAGGACCCATCTCTTCCAACGGCACTTCAAGAGCTCTGCTCATAGCTTCGATAAATGAACCGGCACCTGCGGCACACTTTTCATTGATGGCAAAATCTATCACAGTACCACTTTCATCAATCTTGACAGCTCTACCTTCCTCAGCACCCACATCTACAACCGTCCGACAGCTGGGAAAAAGAAAGTTTGCCGCTTTTGCCATGGCATTGATGTCATTGATCATATTATCAGCCATAACAATGGATTCCTTTCCTGATCCGGTTCCAACAAACTTCTCGATATCATCTCTCGAAACGCCAGCCGCTTCTATGGCTGCCTCAAGGGATCCAGTAACGGCTTTCATTTGATCGAAACCTGTCAACACAGAGCCCTTACCTAAAATCTGACCGTCTTCCATGATTGCTGTTTTGGTGTTTTTCGCCCCACATTCAATACCGGCAACTATCATTTTTCCTCCCTGTTTGAAGTTTATGGTTCATCACTCATTATTGTGGGTAATCCTGTCCGGCTTCTGACGGACTTGTTTTTGAACAACCTCCA
Organism: uncultured bacterium; assembly: GCA_964626495.1. Classification (GTDB taxonomy): domain Bacteria; phylum Fidelibacterota; class Marinisomatia; order Marinisomatales; family CAZVFT01; genus JACNLN01. The sequence continues at coordinate 4,282 of CAZVFT010000028.1, read as the reverse complement.
TCTTGGCATCCTTCTTGATTGGTAGGTAGGTTTGGCAAGTACAGACCACCCCTGTACAGGGATAAGGTACCAGCGTGAGATCAACCGAACGGTTATACTTGCATACTTTCTAATAATCGATGCCTTTGTAAATCTCCTCTCTCCGCCAGCTGGCGGAAGAGGATTTACCCTGTGGAATAAATACTTAATTACCCACATAAATCGAAAAAATTGGAAATGAAATTGGTTGTGTGATTTGATAAACATTGATTCATATTCCACAGGGTGAAGGTGAGGGTGATCATTCAACACTTTCACCTCCGCATTCTTTCCAAATAATATTAAGGACTCCATCAACATCTTCGAATACTTCACTATTCCAGAACCTTATCACCTTAAATCCTTCACTCTCAATTTTCCTATCCCTTATTTTATCCTCTTCTCTCCTAAGTGTATGGTTTTCACCGTCAACATCAACTACGACCCTTTTAGAAAGACAGGCGAAATCTACAATGTAATCACCTATCGGAACTTGTCTCCTGAATTTTAGTCCCCCAAGCTGTTTTCCTCGGAGATGTCCCCACAATTTATACTCAGCATCAGTTGGTTTTTTCCTGAAACTTCGAGCTAAAGCTATCTTCCTTGACTTTGACATTGTATCATCCCCTCTTTTTATTCTCCCCTCAGTCGGGAGCCTGACATGCCTCAAGGGGGAGAAGGTCAAATACCGACCTTTTGAATCTCCGATTATTGAAGGAAATCATATTAAAAAAACTGTTACCTATGTCCCCGGTCTGTACAGAGGGGAAAAGGGGAGGTCTTAGAGCTTTAATCTTCCTTTGCTGACCATTTCTGATGATTTCATTCAATATCACACAAACAAACTTTTCCATATTTTCTCCTTCCTTACTCAAAAAAACCGGTTAGGCGCCCGAATGGCTTGTAGGTTTTCAACTGATAGGTGAAGAGACATTTATTAAAGCACTTTTAAATTTGTTGGTTTCTGTAGTCCCAGAGTCTCCAAGAAAATGTCTATGCGGTTTATGGTTGCTGATTCGTCAAACTCCCGTTCATCACCCATATTACCTTCATAAGTCATAACTTTGTTCCCTCTCTTTATCAAACCCAGGCGGTTTTCTGCAATCCCGACGGATAGTCCTTCGCACCCACGATTGTAATGCAGGATTATCCCGTCGCATTTCCAATTTTTGGCGATAGCGTCCATCATCTTCGTTTTATACTCAGGATGATAAAAATGTTGATACTCGGGTTTGCTCAAGTGCCAGTCAGCCAGCATCATGCATGCCTCTTGTCTCGTTCTGGGTTTTGCTGGGGGGAGCGGTCTAGGCTTTAAATCATTGTTTTTTTCATCGTAGAGCCACATACCTGTCAATCCATAAGTATAAAGCGAACCAACAGATACCGCTCCCCACGTTTCCATATAACGGTAGATTTTCAGAAATCCCCACGGCGGCTGGGTATCACTCATCCAGCGGATTTTCTCATTGGGAACTGCGGCTATCCCACGATCCGCTCGATCTTTGACTTCATCGTAAAGCTCATCGTAGAAGTCAGCGAATTCCCCATTTGACTTCTGCAATACTCCGAAAACGTATAAAGAATAAATGGACTTTTCATCCAGTGGAGCAGGAACGTTCCTATTGAGCATACAAATTTCAGCCCATTTGTTGGTAGAGCGAATGTCATTCCAGGCTGCTTCCAGAAATAGTTCATCGTTGAAATTCCTGCCCGTTACTTTTTCCAGCCATTCAATTCCATCCATCAATTGGTCGGCAACATACTTAACCCGGTGTTCATACATCTCAGGTTCAAAAGGTGGATAAGCGCCAGCACCGACATCCACGACAAATAGAGGAACATTTCCACCCTCAAGTTCACAGGCATTCTGATACCATTTGGCGTGCGAACAGCAGATGTGCTGACTCCACCCGAAATCCGCCCTGGGGTGCTTACCGCCAAAAGCAAATTCATTCGTTAGGATAGAACCCCAGTAATTTCGCATATAGGCGCAAAGATCTCTGGCAAAACCGAAGTTCTCAGCGGCTTTCATAAATTGCGCTGATAGTGGTTTATCAAAAGCACAACTGGCACCATAGGGCTCGCCTGTAATACAGTAAACATCTTTGCCCAAACCGGCTGGTACAGCATCGAACGCCCAAGCGCTTCCCATCCAGCGTAGACCACCATTATCTCTAACTTTTACGTAATTCTTATAATAATTATTTCGTAATTCTTTGGCTTTCTGCCAGCATTTCAAAGGTTCGGTTTGATATTCTGCCATCTGTTGTTTCTCCTAAATCAAAATTGTATTCCTAAAAAAGGTCGTCTTCTGCCTCCAGAGTTTCAAGAAATGCCTGAACGCGGATCGAAAATGGTCCGACTGCCGTAGTTACATCGAATTCAAGGAAGTATGTAGGGATTCCGTTATCTTCCAGGAATTTTCGTACAAATGGAATATCCATTTCATGCGGGTCACAGAACTTCTGCTGTATCACAATGGCTCCATCAACATTGAAATCCCTGGCAAACTTCAGGATTCTTTTGAGTCGGCTTCTCTGTGGCCAATCCTTTGAGGGACAGGGAGTTCTGGATACATAACGCTTTGCGATTGCTTTTAGCGGATCACCATTGGAAGATTCCACTTCATCCCAGAAATATCTGGTAGTGGTACAGTGTTCTTCGATCACGACAGTGGCTCCAATAGATTCTCGCTCACCCAACGTCTCCACCATCTGGATGAACTCGATTTCATCATTTTCACTTCCCACAAGGAGAAGCCTTTTGCCCGGATCCCTTTCCAACTTCCTAATTATTAATTCCTCTTTGACTTCTTCTGCCACTGGTAACCATTCACGAGCATCAGTAACAAACTGGGAACAGGTCATATACATGGATTCGACTCCGGTGATAGGTGGATAGTCTTGTTTCCTGAACTCGTAGATTTCTTTCATCACAAGGCGAACGCTGTTCATGACATCAATGCCCATATTAAGATCACTGTCTGTAATCTTTTTTCCAGTCAAGTCTTCGAGCTTTTTAATTAACAGTTCGTATTCTCCAACAAGAAAGGGAACCGCTCTTGGACTTTGCACGTGGTTCGGCATGGGTAAGAAGTAGCTCCAGCCGGGATTCCTGTGAATATCCCACGAGGTAAAAGCTTGCCGTAGATGAAGGCAGGATTGAGCAAGAATGATACCATCCAGATAATCATATTTCCCTTTTAATCCCTGTGCCAGCACATCCCTGCAAAACGGGCAGAACATCGCAAAAAGATGTGGTTCCGTGACATCCTGGACATTGTGCGATCCAAGAATTCTGATTGGCAGAACATCAAAGGCGTAAAAGATTTCTTCTGGAACATACGTACAGAAATAACCCACTATTTTACCATTGGTTTGTTTTATCCACTCCTGTTGGTATTCGTGCCGATTATCGTACCATTCTTTGAATTTTTCAATAGCCATTATTAAGTAGCTCCTTTTACTGAATAATTTTTCAAATTACCTGCAATAAATTTAAAGCTCATTATCTGGTTCCATATTAGCACTGCGCCAGATTCGATTTAACATATCACGAAACTTATTTAATTCGCTTGAAGATAAAACCTGAACCAAGTCCTGATCAACTTCTGTCGCGATTTTTTCAAAGCGTTGGAGGAGGTTTTGCCCCTTTTTTGTGAGGTATAAGCGAATCACTCTTCTATCCTCAGAAGTGCGTCGCCGTTCTACTAGCCCATCCTTTTCAAGCCTATCGGCAAGTCCTGTGATTGCTGGTTTATCCAGATAGATCCTTTTACCGATCTCGGACAGAGATAAACCATCGTTTTCTGCAAGGGTGCTTAGAACTGTATGTTGTGAAGATGTCACCCCAAATTCTGACAGACGTGCATCTAACATCTTTTTCATACTTCTTGCAGTTCGTACAGTTAAAAAACCCGTGCTTTGTTTAATGGAAGTCATAAAAATCGCACCGAATTAGTGTGTTTAACACTCAATTGATTTAATATATAACAAATTTAGTTAACATACAAATTATTAACAAGTGAACATTATTCTGGGATTGTAAAGGTTTAGTGGTGGGGTCGGTATCCCATTCGGTATCCCGTTTTATTACATAATATCTGATAGAATCTGATACAATCGGGATTTTTATACGTCAAATGCAGCTTTAAATTAACAACGTCTAAGGTGGGTTGTTTCTCGACGTGAAACGTAGCTATATTAGTCTGTGGCTCGGGCCGGAATCGAACCAGCGACACAAGGATTTTCAGTCCTCTGCTCTA
>CAZVFT010000027.1:0-26399 GCA_964626495.1 uncultured bacterium | reverse complement strand
ATATTTAGACACTAGTGAATGTATATGTTTAATTAATTCTAAGGAATTATAGTTATATTCATTTAAATAAAACCAGTTATGTACTTCCCTAATTTCCATACCTGAATCGGGAGTCAGTTATAAAAAACTTTTATGGTTTGTAAAACATTGAAAGGATTAAAATAAACATAGAAAGTTTTGTAATCTTTTAATCTCCCTCAAGTTGCTGAACCACTGCAGCACCTATCGTGTCTCCCCATACGTTTACGGTAGTTCGGCACCGATCTAAAAACCAGTCAATGACGAGAATCAGCGATATGCCTTCAATAGGTAAGTTGACTGCTTGAAGAACGATGACCATGGTAACCAGTCCGGCTTCAGGGATACCTGCAGCACCGATGGCAGCCAGAGTTGCAGTAAGGAAGATAATGACCATATGTACCGGTCCTAAGTCAATTCCATAGATTTGTGCAATAAAGATAGCAGCCACAGCTTCGTAAAGAGCCGTACCATCCATGTTGATGGTGGCACCTAAGGGCAGCACGAAACTGGAGGTCCTTTCAGAGACTTTATTTTTCTCTGTAGTGCATTCCATAGTTAGCGGCAGGGTTGCTGAACTGGAGGCAGTTGAAAAGGCTGTGGTCAGAGCCGCTGTTACGTTAGTCAGGTATTTCCAAACGTGACGTTTACCAAGAAAATACAGAATCAGGGGTAAGGTAATAAAACCGTGAATAAGCAACCCGAGGATGACAGTGATGGCGTATTTCCCCAGTCTTGCCAGTTCGGGTAAAAAGCCAATAAAACCTCCTGCATCACCTAACCTTCCAGCGATAAGTGCGCCAATTCCTACAGGGGCAATCAACATCAGCAGGTGGACAATTCGCATAATGGCGCTGTTGAGTCCTTCGAAGAACGTGATAACCGGTTGACCTCGTGACCCAATAGTTGTCAACACTGCACCGAAGACAAGAGAGAAAATAATGAGTGGTAGAACGTCATTATTTTCCATTGCTCTAAACAGATTTTTCGGAACCAGGTTTACCACCACATCTCTTAGTACTGCACCTATAGATTGTGACTTTCCTTTAATTTTCTCTGCAACGGCTAGATCCACGCGGATGCCTATACCCTGCGACCTGGGTATAACGGTTTCACCATCGGAGTCGATCCATTCAGTGACTGTAAGACTGGAAACCAAAGGCTCAGTTTCAGTTACTATTACACCGCGAATATCACGTTGATCAAGAAGAACAACCATATATCCGTCGTCATAGGACCTGTTGAATTGGTCCGCTTCTAAGGTGATTGTATTTTTATCGATTTTATAATGTGTTTCTGTTGATAATTGCCCACCCCGGAGGGAAATACGTTCCTGCTCGGTTTCTGCACGACCCGGTTGGATGAGATTTACCAGTACAATGCCCATTATCACTGATAGGGCAGTGGTAATCAAGTAGTAGGTAATGGTTTTGCCCCCAATACCACCAAGCTTTCGAACATCCCCCAGCTGGGTAATGCCAACGATCATAGATGCCATCACCAGAGGAATCACAAGCATCAGTAGCGCCTTAATGAATACTTCACCTATAAACTTCACCGCTATTCCTGCTTCGGGCCATGCACCACCTAAGGCGATACCAGACACAATGCCAATGAGGATGGCAATGAGTAGTCGATTTGATGATTTGTCGTTATTCATTTGGAAAGCGGTTAAAAATCTACGAGAAATCTTTTATGGGGGCAATGAGTAAAATTCCCGTCAGGTGTTATTTTTTTGCGTTGGACAAATAAATAGTTGCTAATTCCTAAAAAAAGAGTTAGATTATGACTGACCAGTCGGTCATAATAGGAATAAAACAGAAAAAAGTAGAAGATGCCCAAGAACAAGGAACAGCAGATTATTGAAGCCGCCATCAGGGTCTTTGCCCGGAAAGGATTAGAGAAAGGTCGCATCGCTGATATTGCCGTTGAAGCAGGGATAGGCAAGGGTACGGTTTACGAGTATTTCCGTAGCAAGGATGATATTTTCAAAGCCATTGAGCAGTTGATGTTTTCGGAAATTGCTTCTGCATTTGTGACTATTAAGTCTACTCACCTTTCTCCTTCGGAAAAAATCCGACAAATCATGATAATGAGTTTGGACATGTCCATGGAAATGGGCGATGCCATGCTTATCATAACGGAATTATGGGCACAAGCCAGTCGAGGTCATTATCACGGAACCACCTCATCTCAATTGGTAGAATTCTATGACGAATACAAACGCGAAATCGAATCAATATTAGATGAGGGAATCCAAGTAGGTGAATTTAGGAATATGCATATGGAAGGGGTCTCCGCTCTGCTCGTGGCATTTTTGGACGGTTTGGGATTACAGTTCATTATTATGAAAAACCCCGAAGCATTCAACCGAATTAAAGAGGAAGCAATTGAATCATTTATGAGGGGAATTTTGAAATGAGTAAACAACCGATAAAACCAGGAGAACTTTACTATGCACGGTGAATACGGGAAATCTATACCCCAAAAAGTTGTGCTAACCATTAATCATTTATTGTCTGTTATGTTGATGGCGTGGCTTTTATTCTACAATGGAATTGATGTGGTTTTCAGTTGGTTCAACGCAGAGACCGGAGGTGGTAATTCGGTTCGCAATCAGCTATTGACAGGTTTGGCTTTTATCTATTTCTTAAGAATTTTGGTAACGTATTTTTATTTGATAAAACGAAAAATGAATTGGGATGAGGTCATTATGGTGGCAGCATGGGTTTATTTTTTTCATATATATTTTGCTATAAAGGGCGGGGTGCAATCCGAAGAATTGGGCTGGGTGGAATGGCTTGGAATTGGCCTATTTGTAATCGGCTCGTGGATAAACACGAGTTCGGAACGTGCTCGCCATCGCTGGAAACAAAACCCCGACCATAAGGGAAAATTATTTACCGGACACTTATTCAGATACGCACAACATATAAACTATTTTGGTGATTCGGTTTTATATACGGGCTTTGCTTTTGTCACTGGGACTATGGAGGCGTTGTTTCTCCCTGCCATTATGACGGCGTTGTTCATTTTTATGCACATTCCCATGAAAGAAAAATATTTAACAGAAAGATATGGAACAGATTTTCAAATTTATGCATCGAACACCAAAAAATTATTTCCATTTATTTATTGAGATGACGTTGTGAGTAAATCCTTGTTTATTTTAGGCGGAAGCGGAAATACTGGTGAAAAATCACTCGTCTGCTTTTATACAACACCGATATCCGGATTGTTCTCGAGACGCGGAATGAGGATAAACCCCGAAGAATTCAATCGAATTAAAGAGGAAGCAATTGAATTATTTGTGAGAGGAATTTTGAAATGAAAGTCAAAAGAATCACAGAGCCACAGAGTTCACAGAGAAAAAAAAGAATATGGATTACTTTATCTCTTATACCTGTGTTGAGTTTTGGACAAATACCTACAGGACAGGAGATCATTAAAAAAATGAATGACATTCTGACTCCCGACAACAGTAAGGGAGTTATGACACAAACGATCCAAACCTCATCCGGTAAAACGAGGACCTTTGAGTTTGAAATGTACTCTGCCAACAGGGGCGAAAAAAATCTTATGCGTTACATCAAACCTGTTAGAGTAAAAGGTCAAGCTTTTCTGATGTTGAATTACGCTGATGATATCTGGGCTTATTTCCCAAGAACAAAGCGGGTAAGAAAATTAGCAACCCATGCAAAAAAACAGAAGGTGCAGGGCAGCGATTTTACTTATGAAGATTTGGGGTCAGGAGATACCTGGGTGGAAGATTACGAAACCAAAAATTTGGGCAGGGATAAAATTAATGATGCAAATTGCTGGAAAGTGGAATCGGTTGCCAAAAAGAAATCTGATGTATCTTACTCAAAAGTAGTATCTTGGGTTAAAATGGATAATTTCTACCCCCTCAAAATGGACTACTACAATGAAGGCGGGGATCTGTTCAAAACACTTTTTTTAAAAGATATCAAGATCATTGACGACTATCCGACAGCTATGGAAATGGTAATGAAAAACCATGAAGATAACAGTGAGACTAAAATGGCAGTTAAATCTGTCATTTATGATTGGAAGCCGTCGAAAGACTTTTTCAGTGAAAGGAATTTGAAGAAATGAGAATTAACCGCAGAGTTCGCAGAGAGCCCAGAGGATTTTCTATGAATATTATAATTATTTTTTCTCTGTGTTCTCTCTGGCATATAAATCTGAATGCGCAGGTAGACTTTTTCGGGTATTTTGAATCGGAATTTGATCAGATTAAGATTGAAGAAAATACATACAATTTCGGGTATAATAAGTTACGATTGGATATGGAAGCACGTCCATCCGAACAGATATTGATCGGTGCTAACTTGAATGTCCAGCAGTTTTTTGGTCAAAGAACATGGGATTTGTTTGATTTTCTCCCTGACGGGATTTGGGATAGAACGTTTGAAGAGCCCTTGATAAATGAGTTTCCATATCACATTCCGGATACGCTCTTTTTGGATAACGTCTATCTGCGGGCTAGCTTCTCCAGGTTTGATGTAACCGTTGGGAAGCAGCAGATTGCACTGGGGACCGGCTATGCTTGGAACCCAACCGATATTTTCAATCAGAAGGATTTGTTAGATCCGTCATATGAAAATCCCGGTATCAATGCTGTCAGAGTAGAAATACCCCTTGGACACCGATCACTAATAGATCTGATTGTTACTCCGGAATCCGGCTGGAATATCTCTCGGCGTTTCATTCAATTCAAAATGGGTCTTGGCAGTTTCGATCTTATGTCAATGGCTGGAGCATTTCAATGGGACAGAACTGGTATTGAACTTGATACGTTAAATATGTACATGCCAATTCAGGAAAGTGTGATATCCACAGAAAGACAGATGCTGGGAGGAGCCATGGTAGGAGAACTTTTTGGTCTGGGATTGTGGGCAGAAGGAGCTTGGAATAAGTTGAAAGAGGAAAACGATTATGTTGAATTTCTAGCAGGATTCGACTATACCTTTGACTTCCAGACATACCTAATGGTAGAGTTTTACCACAACGGTAGCGGGATTCATAAGGAAGAAGAACTTTTATTTAACGATTATCTCTATTATCTCAATGGCGAAACGCACAGCCTTATGCAGGATTACTCATTTGTCTATCTAAACCATCCTCTTGCAGATCTCTTAACCATAGGGGTTTTTGGTATTGTGAATTTTAATGATGAAAGTTATGTGATAAACCCCCAGTTGGAATGGAATGCTTTTGAAAATGTGAACATCAGTCTGCTCATAAGTTATTTTGAGGGGAAAAAAGATAGCGAATTCGGATTACAGGATTGGGGCTGGCGCTTACGGGTGAGAGCGTATTTTTAACCGCGAATCAGTTAAAAGTCTGACAGGTTAACGCGAATGGCCGCAAATAAAAAAAAACAAAATGGAAAGGGGGAAATCATGACAGAGCTATTAGAAAAAGAGCTGGTCTACAAGATTGTAGGTTGCGCCATGAAGGTTCATAGTGGAGTGGGGCACGGCTTAAGGGAAAAAACTTATTAAAAGGGATTGTGTGTTGAGTTTGACTATGAGAAATTAGATTTTAGTCAACAGGTAGAATTTCCTGTTTATTACAGAGAAAAACTTATTGATGAGTTTATCCCTGATCTCATTGTTAATAAAAAGGTCATTATTGAAGTAAAAACAGTGGACTCTATAACGGATGAGCATCGCGGGCAGTTGCTTAACTACCTGAAAATCAGTGGAATTAAAGTTGGTCTGATTATCAATTTCAAACCGTCAAAACTAGAGTGGGAACAATTAGTGCTTGAAACAGCACGTAATTGAGAACAGGAAAGGTTAAACCAATGATTGCACAAAAACAATTAGCGTTAATTCGCGTTAATTAGCGGTTAGTAATGAAAAATATATTCATATTAGGTGGTAGCGGAAACACGGGTGAAAAAATCGCCCAGCTTTTGGTACAACATACAGATGTTCACATTGTTTTAGCAGCAAGAAACGAAGATAAACTTCGCCAATCTGCTGAAAAGTTGAGTCAACCTGATAAAGTGAGCTGGAAAACTGTTGATGCATCAAACAAGGATATGTTGCTGAATGCGTTTGATGGCATGGACATGGTTGTCTCTGCGGCATCTACCGCACAGTTCACGGAAAATATTGCCCGTGCCTGTCTGGATGCGGGATGTGACTATCTGGATGTGCAATATTCCAATAAAAAAGTCAGTATTCTTAAATCAATGAAATCGGATATTGAATCTTCCGGACTTTGTTTTATCAGTGAAGCAGGTTTCCATCCCGGGTTACCTGCGGCGTTAGTACGCTATGCAGAAACTCAAATGGATGAACTGGAATCAGCCATCACAGCTGGAGTTATCAGTTCGGATTGGAGTAACTACTCTGTTACAGAAGCCACTAAAGTGGAATTGATACAAGAATTGACTGATTATGAACTGTTGTTCCTGAAAAATGGATGTTGGGAAAAACCCGGTTTCTGGTCAATGCGGGATTTTCCAACCATTGATTTTGGAGAACCGGCAGGAAAGAAAATGTGTGTCCCCATGTTTTTTGAGGAATTAAGAAATTTACCCAAACAAATACCCTCATTGAAAAATACAGGATTTTATATCGCAGGATTTGGCTGGTTTGTTGATTTTTTGGTGATGCCGTTTGTGATGCTGATGTTGAAATTATTTCCAAGAAAGATGGTAAAACCTATGGGAAGTTTATTTGTCTGGGCATGGAGGGTTTCTTCAAAACCACCGTATTACACAATATTGAAGATGGAAGCTAACGGGAAAAAAGATGGAAAGGAATCAAAAATTGCAGTAACCCTCAAACATAAAGATGCATACTGGTTCACCGTTATTCCGGTGATGGCATGTCTGCTACAGTATTTCGATGGGACCATCTACAAACCTGGGCTGCATTGGATGGGGCAGGTAGTAGAACCGGTGAGGTTGATGGAAGACATGGAACGGATGGGGATAGAAATAAGACGAAATGCGTAAAACGTAATGGGTAAAATTGGAGTATATAGGGACTTGGGACTTGCTCCGAAGAAGTCCGGGAAACCTTATCCGGAGAACCCCTTTGGAGAAACTTAAAACTTGTCTCTCATGAGCACTTACGTTCTAATGAAGATTCTGGAGTCAGCCCCCAGCCGGTATGATACAGGCATTTGGATGCTGACGCTGGGGCGAATTGACAAAGTGTATGATCAAATAGCTCTCATAATTGGGAAAAATCAGAAGGTGCTGGATATCGGTTGCGGGACGGGAGCACTCAGCCTTAGAGCAGCACGCAAAGGTGCACTCGTTAAGGGCATTGACATCAACCCGGAAATGCTGGAGGTTGCCGTGAGAAAAGCACATGATGTGGGTATTACCGATAGAGTGGAATTTGCAGAAATGAGCGTTGTAGAACTTGACAGGGAAGAATCGGAATGTTATGATGTTGTGATGAGTGGGCTTTGTTTTTCGGAATTAAGTTTTGACGAAGTAACGTTTACTCTTACACAAGTAAAGCGAATCCTGAAAACCAAGGGACTGTTGATCATAGCCGATGAAGTGATTCCGCTAAATTTATTCAAAAGAATATGTGTATGGATTCTGCGTTTTCCTTTCGCTGCTCTTACGTATCTGATCACTCAAACTAAAGTACACGCCATCAGGGATCTGGAGGGCAGAGTTCAATCTGCAGGATTTCAACTTAGAGAGGTCCATAGAAACTGTCTGGGGAATTTTATTCAGCTTGTTAGCGTAAAGACTGGAAAAGGATAGACTTGACGAACTTGAAATACTGCCTTCTCACCGTTGTAGCTACCTGTCTCAGGATGTTTCCATGGTCATGTAAAACGAGTCTATATCGAATTGGGGATCCGGGTCGGGACTCTCCAGTTATTGTAACTGGGAATTACCGATTGACTGTGGCAAGAGTAAAAAGAGCACTTCGAGGATTGGATATTTATCTTTTAGTAGCAAACAGCAAAGGGATAAACATCTGGTGTGCCGCAACGGGGGGTCTATTCACCAATCACGATGTTATATCCGTTTTGAAGACGAGTGGAATTGAAAATAAAGTAGAACACAGAAATGTTATCCTTCCGCAATTGGCGGCTACCGGAATTGAGTCAAGAATCATCAAGAAAAAAACGGGCTGGAAAAGTGTATGGGGACCGGTCTATGCAAAAGATATACCCGCCTTTCTTCAGCAGGATTTTGTTGTTTCCCGGGAGAAGCGACAGGTTGAGTTTCCCTTAAAACAGCGATTTGAAATGGCAGTGGCATGGGCTTTCCCAATTTCACTGATATTTACTGTTATTCTATTCTTTTTTTGGAAGGTGGCCACTCTTCCGGTAATTGCACTGACTTGGGCACTTGCAATTCTGTTTTTCGTTGCTTTTCCTCTGTATGAGAAATGGCTAAATCCCAAAGTTCAGAGAAAGGGGTTTGTTTTCTTCGATTTTGGTCGTGGAGGATTACAGGGAATTGTACTATTAATAACTTTTCTTAGCCTTGTAGTAGTCAGTATGTCCGCAGGAGGATTTGACTGGGGTTTTGTTTATCGTTGGGGAATGATCTCATTTATCGTGGTTCTTTTGGTGAGTATTGATCTCATGGGAAGCACGCCAGTTTATAAAAGTGGGTTGCATAAAGACAGACTGTTTGAAGTTGTAATTGATGGTGAAAAATGTAAGGGATCTGGATTTTGTGAGCAAGTATGCCCAAGGGGATGTTTCAAGATTGATAATGAAAAACATCTGGCTAAACGACCCAGTTCAGATATGTGTGTTCAATGTGGGGCGTGCATTGTTCAATGTCCTTTTGATGCGTTGTATTTTCGAAGTCCAGATGGCAAAGTAATATCGCCGCAAATCGTCAGGAAATTTAAACTAAACATGTTGGGAAAACGGACAATGAATACAGGAGACAGTTAATCAGTCTGACTCTTGACTGATTAGCGGTTAGAGTAGGAGACATTATGAGAGACAAACTACTAATAAAACTGGCAGATTGGGCAGTTAACAAAACCCGCTGGATGATGGCAGTGGTCATTATACTGACGCTATTTTTTGGATATTTAGCTGAACATATTCAATATACCACAAAATGGTCAGATATGCTTCCTCGAGGAGACAAACGTACAATTGAATTTGACCGCATATTAGATGAGTTTGTTTCAGCTTCCAATATTGTCATCGTAGTGCAGGGTGAGGAAAATCAAATCAAGACGTTTGCCGATGGCATAGCGCCGAAACTGCTACAGCCTCTTCCTGTCCCAGGTAAAGACGCTGAGCCAAGAGTGTTTGTCCGACGGGTAGACTACAAGCAGGAAGTAGATTTTATCCGCAATCACGGATTCATGCTGATTAAGGAATCCGACCTTAAGAATATGAAAGATATTTTTCAAGATCCGGCGCTTATTCCGCTCTTAGCGAATATTAACAACAGCTTTGAGAAGGAATATATTCAGACGGAAGAATCACTGAGCACCCGCGAAAAGGAAGACGGCGCCTATATGTTCTTAGATGGAATTGAAACTTGGTTGCAGGTGATGGAGCGTTATCTTGCTGGAGAAAAAGTGGATATTCAGGAAACCCGTGCAGCGGTGGATGAGTTATTGACGGGTGACCCGTATTTCATCTCCTACGACCGCAAGGCACTGATTTTGAATGTCATACCAAATTTTAGTTTGATGGATATGGAATTGATGGTGGATGGTACAGATGCAGTGCAAGCGATTGTAAATAAAACTTTACAGAACTTTCCAGATGTGCAGGCAGGACTGACCGGTATGATTCCCTTGGGACGCGACGAAATGGTTTACAGCATGCAGGGTTTGCAATATACTTCCACGATTGCCATAATTGCTATCGGTGCACTTTTGTTTGTCTCTTTCCGCATGTGGGTAGCGCCAATTCTTGCGCTTGTTAATCTCATTATTGGTTTGATCTGGGCGGCGGGACTCTCAATGTTATTTGTTCCGGTGCTTAATATGATGACGATGATGTTTGTAGTTATTCTGATTGGGCTTGGTATTGATTTTTCCATTCACGTCATTTCCGGATTTACAGAGATGCGAGCGCTGGGGCAACCACTTGATGAAGCGATGCGAAATGGTCTTCTAAAAACGGGGAAGGGCATTATGACGGGTGCAGTGACAACTGCCTTTGCATTTCTGTCGCTGATGATTGGTGATTCCCGGTTAATCAGTGAATTGGGGCTGGTAACAGGTGTAGGTTTGTTATCTGTAGCGGTTGCTACTTTCCTGTTTCTGCCGGGGATACTGGTGATTCGCGAACGTCGCAGGGAGAAGCGCCTTTTGAAAAAGGGCAAAGAAAAGTTGTCAGAGCCCAGAGATATTTCTTTTATTGCATTAGGTCGTGGGTGTGAGATTTTGAAGAAACGCTATGTCTTTACTATCTTGACAGCTGTTGTTCTTACAGGGCTACTGACGTGGGCAGCATTCAACATCACGTTTGATTACAATTACATGAATATCGAGCCGGAAGGAATTCCTAGCATTACTCTGCAGGACACAGTTCTGGACAAGTTTGATCTGAGCATGGATTTTGCCTATCTGGTTGCAGAAGGCACGGAAGAATCAAGGAATCTATCGGAGAAGGCAAGAGATTACTCATCAGTGGCGATGGTTGAAGATATTTCGCTGTATCTGCCATCAAAAAAAGAGCAGCAGAAACGACGGCCGTATATAATTGAGATTAAAAAGTCAATTTCAGACTCTGAAAGGCGATTGCTGCAATCTGATAAAAACATGGAAAGACTGATTAAGGAAATTGAACGGTTGGAGATGAACATTATAGAATTGCAGGATATGGCATTTTTAGGGGGACAGGATAAAGTTGATAAAAAATGTGGTGAAATTGTTGGTTTTCCGGGTCGAGAAAACAGGTTGACAATATTCAATCGCCTGCAAAAACTTTTTGGAAATGGTAAAGATAAAATTATTGATGGAGCGCAAGCTTTTCAGGATGATTACGCCTCTTATTTCAAAGGTAATGTTCTAAGGATGTGCAACACAGAACCGATTCAACTGGAGAACTTACCGGTGTCGGTTGTGGATCGCTATGCGAATAAAGATCGCGATCTGTTTCTGGTAACAGTGTTACCGGGAGATAATATCTGGCAGGATGCCAAGTTTCTCAATCGCTTTACCGATGATCTGGATGAAATAAGCGCCAGAGTCACTGGTTTCCCGCCGGTATTCAGAGCACTTATTGATATCATTGGTCGTGATGGTCGCAATGCGGCGTTGCTGACGCTGGTAGTGGTGTTCTTTCTATTGTGGGTTGATTTCCGACATCTTGGACACGCCCTCATGGCGATGATTCCGCTGGCGGCAGGAATGGTGTGGATGGTGGGGATCATGAACATTGTGGGCAGGCAGTTGGATGTGATGAGTATCATGGGAATTCCAATGATTTTGGGAATCGGAATTGACTATGGTGTGCACATTGTCCATCGCTGGCGCAGAGAGGGAGTTAATTCTGTTAAAACTGTCTTTTCCAGCACCGGAAAGGCGATTCTATTAACGTCTCTTACAACAATTTTGGCTTTCGGATCGATGGTGTTTTCTATCTGGCGTGGGTATGGCAGTTTAGGGATTGCGCTTTCGATTGGTGTGAGCGCCTGCTTCCTAACAACTGTGCTGATCCTGCCGGGGATTATTGGCTGGATAGAACGGGAGAAATGATGGTTGATGGTTGATGTTGGAGCACCGAAGTAAGCGGTCTTTTAGCCTGATCAATTCATTAGCCACCCCAATACGGTCATTCTTCCCTACCTGCCCGAAAAATGTCAGGCGGGTGGGGCAGGCAGATGAACGCGGATAAACACTGATATATTTAAAGATAAAAGAATTATCAATGAAAAATCTTTTTCATTATATTGAAACAGCAAATTGTTGTAACTCCCATTATAACAATACTTTGCGGTTCTTTGCGACCTTTGCGGTGAATGATTTAGGTTAGTTAGATAAAACTACGGGTTAAATTCCTATGACTAAGAAAATAAAGAGACATAGAAAAAAGGGGATTAAGAAATCGCTGAAGAAATCTACACACCCGATACCTACAGAGAAAGTTGAGCCTGATAAATCAAAATATGACCGAGAACGGGAGAAGGAGAAAATAAGAAAACAGATTGAGAATCAAAGAAGCGAAGATACTGATGAAGATGAATAAAACTGTAAAAGTCCTTTCTGTATTTCTTTTATATCTATCAAGCTGCACATACCATCCGGGTCTGCAATTTCCATCTGGTAAACACTATGTTGGTACCGTAGTAGCGTCCCATCAGATTGCAGTGGACATTGGCATGACTGTTTTAAAATCTGGGGGGAATGCCGTTGATGCAGCTATGGCAACCGGTCTTGCACTGGGTGTGGTAGACCAGTTTAATTCCGGTATTGGTGGGGGAGGATTTATCCTGATTCGTCTGGCGGATGGTACCGTTTACACCATTGACGGTCGTGAGACAGCACCAGCAGCGGCTACCTGGGATATGTACATCCAGAATGGCAAATTCGACTCACAGCTCAGTCAGTTAGGTCCTCTCGCTGTTGGTGTGCCGGGAATTCTTGCTGCATATGAAAAAGCACTGGAACTGGCAGGGACAATATCGATCAGCGAACTCATCACTCCCTCCATTGAGGTAGCAAGGAACGGATTTGAAATAGATACCTATTATCTATCCCGCTACCGAAATGTCATTGAATTATTAAAGGGAAATCCTGAGTCAAGGAGAATCTACTTCAGAAAAGATGGATCTCCATTTCAGGAGGGAGATAGATTGATTCAACCCAATCTGGCTGAGACATATGAGAAGATTAAAAAAGGGGGGACCAATTATTTCTACCGCGGTGAGTTTTCGAAACAGTTAGTGAAATTTATGGCGGAAAATGGGGGATTGATCACTGAGAATGACATGGCAGGATATTTGGTAAAAGTACGCAGTTCCGTGATTGGACGTTTTCGTGATTATGAAATTATTGGTATGGCTCCTCCAAGCTCGGGAGGAATTCTCATCCTGGAGATTCTGAATATGCTGGAATCATCAGGAGTTTTAGAAGGGAAGACCAACTGGGACGAAGAGACAGTTTACTGGACAACCCTTTTTATGCGGAAGGCATTTGAAGACAGAGCACTCCATCTTGGAGATCCCGATTTTTATCCTGTGCCTGTTGACCATCTTATCAGCAAGAATTATGCGGATTCGAGTGTACAAGAAATTATGAGCGAGAATTCAGGGATTTCAGGAAAGATCCGCTCTAATGTGGAAATTGATGGACATACCACCAGTTTTTCTGTCGTGGATAGGTGGGGAAATGTGGTTGTGGTGAGTCAGACGCTGAACCTCACGTTTGGGTCAAAAATCACGCTACCGGGGACAGGTGTCATTCTCAATAATGAGATGGATGATTTCAGCGCTCAGCCAGGTGTTCCTAATGTGTTTGGACTTATCGGTAGCGAAGCTAATGCCATTACCCCGGGAAAGCGCCCTCTCTCCAGTATGTCTCCTACCATCGTTGTGAAGAATGGGAAACCAATTCTATTGTTGGGAGGTGCCGGAGGTCCCACCATTATCAGCGGTGTACTTGAGACAATAATTGGTGTGACGGCTTTTGATTTACCTTTAAAGAGAGCAATGACTGCTCCACGATTTCATCACCAGTTTCGACCGGATGTTGTGATTATGGAGAAAACAATGCCAGAAGAGATTCAAAATTTTGTAAAGGAAAGAGGACTTCTTATTGTTCTAAAGGATCGTATTGCTCGAATCCAAGCCATTGCTTGGGATTCGGAAAGTAGCTCCTACATTGCTATTTCTGAACCAAAGTAAAGTATCACAAACATCCTGTTTGTGGATTCCCCAACCAAGATGGTTGGATTACTTTTTTTCACAAAAAAACCCACTAAATACACAGTCATTCTCATTATTTCATAATGATTTTTTCTGACTCAAGGGATTAATGAGACAATACAGATTTAGCACATCGAAAGCCCCGACAGTTGCTGTAACTGTCTGGAGAAAAGCCGCTTCGATTTGTTAATCGGATGAAAACGGGATTGGGTGATTCCCAGCTTCCTCCGCGAACAACTTTTCCATAGATTGGTTTTGCTTTTTTATAGGGACCGTATCTGCTATAAAGCCACTCATCTGTTGGACCGCTCGGATAAGGTTCGCGAGTATCTTCGCACCACTCTGAAACATTTCCGATCATATCGTACAGTCCAAATCCATTTGGTGGAAAGCTGCCCACCTGTTTCGTCCCCATTCTCCGCAATCCTGCTAACCGAACAAGTCCGGCAAAGAATGACTCCCCCTGATGGCGGTAGTTGGCTTGTGTGGAACTGGGAATATCACCCCAGGGAAACCATTTGACATCCATTCCCCCTTTTGCAGCGTATTCCCATTCTGCTTCTGTTGGAAGGCGCTTCCCAGCCCACTCCGCATAACTCCTGGCATCGTACCAGTCAACGTTTACTATAGGGTGATCTAAACGATCTGCGGTATTGTATTTCTGCCAATCTTCCTGAGCGTGGTATCCTGTGTCCTGAACAAATTGTTCAAACTGGCGGTTTGTCACTTCGTGGATGTCAAGGTAGAAGGGTTTTACTTCCACGGTGTGTTTTGGAATTTCATCTCCAAACCACCACATAGCGTGATTTTCACTCATATGGGGAACCTTATGTCCCATTTCAGCAAGCTTCTTCAAGTCTTCCTCAGCAATTCCCATCTCAAAGGTTCCACCAGGGATCAGAATCATCCCTTCAGGAGGATTAGAAATTGAACTGTTTTTGCCAATATTTTTTTGTTGTGAAAAAGTGCAATGATTAACAAGTAGGAGGATAATAAAAGTATAATATTTGTAACTCATCTTTACTTAATTCACTAGCCACAAAAAAGCACAGAAAACACAAGAAACCCCGAGAATTTTATTCGGGTGTTTGACGAAATAGCCTTTTGCGATTTTTATAGCAAATTCTTCATGTTTACTGAATTACGATGCAATTTGTGGATTTGAGTGTAGTACAACATAGTTAGCTCCTGTCAGTTTATTTCACCAATATCTTCATTCCACAGTTCTGGATTGGCTTTGATAAACTCATCCATGAGCTGAATACATTCTGGAAGGTTCAGGATTTCCAACTCAACCCCTCGGGAGCGCAGGTAATCTTCCGGTCCCTGAAAGGTCTGATTTTCTCCAACAACAACTTTGGGAATTTTGTACAGCAACACCGTACCACTGCACATGTCGCAGGGTGAAAGAGTGGAGTATAATGTTGCTCTTTGATAATCGCTGGGCGTCAGTCTACCTGCATTCTCAATGCAATCCATTTCTGCGTGAAGAATTGCACTTCCTTGTTGTACCCTTCGGTTATGACCGCGACTCACAATTTTTCCGTCTACAACAAGGACGGAACCGATGGGGATTCCACCCTCCTGAAGTCCTTTCTTCGCCTCCTCAATAGTAGCTTTCATGAATTTGTTCAATGGTTTTATTCCTTCTCGGTCAATATAAATTTACGAAGTAATCTCCAAATTAGTGATAAAGAAGCACAAAATTTGTTTATCAAAATGATGTTGTGCACATGTCCCGGTCAGGAACAAATTTAGGTTGCCGATTATCTTATTTTTCTATAGTTTCACACTCGAAGTATGTTAGTAATCTTCAATAACAATATCAATGTCACAATATGTAGAAAGACAGTGACCATTATTCCAGATTCCCATCATAATATATCAACAGGTGGTTACCGACCTGTTCGGCTTCTGACGAAACCTGTCCGGTTATTGACAGATTCCAATCTATGAGTATTAGGCAGCCTTGGACGACTGAGATCATTATGAGACCAATTCGTGCAAGAGCTACTTAGAATGGATACAATCCTGAGGAAGAGTAAGTGTTTAGTCAATGAATTGGGAGTACTCCAGATATTCATTGGCCTAGGAGCGGTGGGGGGCGGGTTGGGGTTAGTCATGGAGCCAACTGGTGTAAATCTTGGAATACCACTTGAATTGCTAAAGAATTCGCCTTTCTCAACCTATCTGGTTCCGGGCATTGTTCTCCTCATAGTTAATGGCTTAGGAAGTCTTGTTGGCGCTACGGCATCTTTCACACGTTATTGGTACGCTGGTGAGACCGCCATGGCTCTGGGCGTTTTTCTCGTTGCATGGATCATACTTCAAGTCTATTGGATCGAAGCTTTTCACTGGCTCCATGCGTTGTATCTCGGCTTAGGGTTATTGGAGCTCTTTTTGGGTTGGTTGCTGCGAAAAGTATTGCGAAGGGAAGTGGATTAGATACCTAACATGTACTCAAGTGGACTGGAAAACGCGTTGCATGAGTTTGTAAATATCTGTGGTAAGTGAAAAATTGTGGACGGGCACTTAGCACCAGTCGATATGAATCAAAAGTTTCCATATATTGACACTGTTAGCAAAAGAAGAAATGGATAAGGTCAATTTCATCCAAACAGAAGTCGGGACAGATATAATTATTTCTCTGTCATTTGACGAAGATACTGAATTTGGAGTTGACGGGTTCATAATGATAAGAACTCCTGAATTTGAATTTACTCTGTTTCCACATGAAAGAGGTGCTTGTATTAATTGGGATGAAGAAACAGATATTAGGGAGATTGTAAAGGAAATAACCTGTATAAGTAATGAAATAACATTTGTTTCAAACATTAGGTCATATCAATTTGACATTTCAAGGTTGAGCAACGAAGAAACAGATGAGCTTTGGAAAACAATTGATAACATCAATTTCGATAGTAGCATAAATATTACCCGAAAAAATGAAATATAATGCCTAACAAGGTGCTAAGGTGCCGTGGTTTAGTGTTAGTTTATTGTGAATATAATGTATTTGCCGTATTTTTTACTAATAAATGAAAATCAGAAAAATCATTAAAATGCTAGAAAATGATGGCTGGTATCTTCACAGAACTAAGGGTAGTCATAGACAGTATAAACATCCCCAAAAACCAGGGACTGTAACTATTGCCGGAAAACTAAGTTTGGATTTGCCTCCGGGGACTCTTAATAGTATATTGAAACAGTCAGATCTTAAGAAATAAAATTGGAGTAAAAAATGCAATATATGGTCGTAATTGAAAAAACAGACAAAAATTATGGTGCATACGTTCCAGATTTGCCAGGCTGTGTAGCTGTTGCAGAAACGCAAACTGAATTAAGAAAATTAATACGAGAAGCAATTGAGTTTCATTTGGAAGGTCTTCGTGAAGAAAGAAGTCCTATTCCAAAACCAACAGCCACAAGCGAGTTAGTCGAAGTATAACAGCGCCTTATAACACTCGTTCAACATTACGCAAAATGGTTGGAATGTTATTTTAAAATTAAAAGTGTTGATTAATTGTTATGTTCAGTTTTCAACTTAAATTTTTCCAAGTTTGCGCAGTTTAACTTTTATTAGAGTTACACCTTAATAAACAATAAGGTTCATCATGCATTATTGTGGGTGAAGAATCTGAAAGTTGTACTGAGACATAAGTCTGGGGCAAAGTCGCCTCCTCCCCCTTGATGGGGGAGGATTGAGGTGGGGGTGTTCATAGGGAAATGATGATGAAGTTAACCAAAAACCGGTCAGGCACCCGACTGAGATGAAGAGGCATCTTACACCAACTGCATCGGTGAATGATGCAGTCTTACCTCAGATGAGTTGTTCACTTCACCCTCACCCTGGCCCTCTCCTCCGTCGGTAGCCGGACGGGCGTCAAGGGAGAGGAGTTCCAATTGTAAATGGATAGTGGAAGAAAAGTCCTTTCCCTCTGTAAATCGAAGCAAACAAAATCGGTCAGGCCCGTCAGGTTCCTGAATGACCTGTCAGGCTCCTGACTGACGCCCGACTGATTCGTCAGCGGCTGAATAGATCCTGTCAGGCTTTTGACTGATTGACCGGGGCAAGCTACTACGCTTCGATTTTACTTGTCACTTGAAATTTATCCTCCGTAGCGGATTTGTTACCTCCTTTTGCATCGAGACCTGATATTTCTGGAGAACATCAGATGCAAATTCTTCTTGAATGAATCATCGATTAACACCATATTTTGACATCTAACAAAGGGGAAGGAGAACCACCATGTCACGCATTAAAAAAATTCTTATTGGACTGGGAATTGTCCTAATCGTTATTATCCTTTTTGCCTATCTCTATATCCGTTCCCTCGCCACGAAAGGTCTCCCTGAATATGACGGGGAAGTAGTTCTTAAGGGATTGAAGAATGAGGTGGTCGTTTACCGGGATCAGTACGCTATCCCCCACATATACGCTAAATCGGAAGAAGATCTTTATCGTGTTACGGGCTACGTAATGGCTCAGGATCGGCTTTGGCAGATGGATCTCATCCGTCGAGCCACCTTTGGTCGCCTATCTGAAATATTTGGTGGCGATCTTGTGGATGCAGACCACCTGTTGAGATCACTGCGAATCCCGGAAAAATCGAGAATGCTCATTGACCAAACCGATGAATATATTGTCTCCTGTCTGGAGGCTTTTGCCAATGGCGTTAATCAATACATCGAAAACCATAAGGATAAGCTTCCACTGGAATTCAATCTCCTTGGCTATTCCCCCAATCTCTGGAAAGCAGAACATTGCGCCAACCTCATTGGATACATGGCGTGGGACCTCACGATGCCCTGGGCTATCGAGGTGATGCTTTACAACACCCGCGAAAAGGTTGGGGAGGAGATGTGCCGAGAATTGATCCCTGACATGTCTTCCCAGATTCATGTGGTCTATCCCGACTTTGTGAGGAAAATCAGCAGTAATGATCTGGAAAACTCTCTGCTTACTGGAGCAGAAAAATTGAAAGAACTGGGACTTGTGGTCTTTAATGCCAGCAACAACTGGGCTGTTTCCGGCAAGAAAAGCGTCACAGGGATGCCGCTTTTTTCCAACGATATGCACCTCGGGCTGAACGCTCCAGGAATCTGGTACCAGATGCATCAGTGTGTGGAAGGAGGAATCAATGTGACGGGAGTTGCTCTCCCGGGCCAGCCCTGTATTGTAGCGGGACATAATGATTATATTGCCTGGGGAATGACAAACGTTATGGTGGATGACATGGATTTTTATCTTGAAAAAGTGAATCCGGAAAACCGTCATCAGTACGAATTCAATGGCGAGTGGAAAGAGATGGAGGTACGTAAGGAGATTATAAAAATCGACGGTGGCGAAGAAGTGGAGCGGGAACTTCTTTTCACCCATCGCGGACCTATTGTGTCGAAGTTTAAAGATGTGGAAGAAGCTATCTCCATGCGGTGGCTGGGGAATGATTTCAGCAATGAAATACGATCTGTGTTCCTTATGAATCATGCTAGGAACTGGGACGAGTTCAAGGATGCAGCTAGCACATTTATTTCAGTCAGTCAGAACATCGCTTATGCAGACATTGAGGGGAACATCGGTATTTACTGTTGTGCGGGTGTTCCGAAACGGAAGAAAGGAAACGGTATTGCTATTGCTCCCGGTTGGACGGACGAATACGACTGGGATGGAGTTGTCCCATTTGAGGAACTTCCCCACAGTTTCAACCCGGAGTGCGGGTACGTTTCCTCCGCAAACAACCGTTCTGTGAGTGATGATGCGCCCTTCCAGATTCCACAGTGGCCCGCTCTTCACTACCGTATTGCCAGGATACGAGATATGCTTGAGGAAAAGGAAAAATTTTCTGCGGATGATTTTATCCGGATGCAGAAGGACTGGCAATCGAAATTGGTGGAGGAGATGAGGGATGATCTCATTGCAGAAATAGAGAAATTAGAATCACTCACTCCGCTGGAACAGAAATCGCTGGGACTCCTTTCAGCATGGGATGGCAGAGAGACAAAAGAGAGTGCTGCCACCCTGATTTTCGAGGGATTTTATGGACGGTTTCTGGAAAATCTCCTCCTGGATGAACTTGACTCTCTCCTGTACAAACAGTACATTTCTACCAGCTACCTCTCACGGTTTGCTATCCATCACATCTGGTATCATCGGGGCTCAAGATGGTGTGACGATGTGACGACTGATAAAGTGGAAAATTTCACTGACCAGGTACAGAAAAGCTTTCGGGAAGCAATAACTTCTCTGGCGGAACGATATGGAAACAATCCTGAAAAATGGCGTTGGGGGGATGAACATGTGTTTGTGCTGGCGCATCCCATGGGCGGGGTTAAGATTCTCGATGCTGTCTTTAACCTGAACCGCGGACCCTATGAAGTGAGTGGAGGAAATCACACGGTGAGCCCATACAAATATTCCTACACCAAGCCATACACGGTGGACTATGGCTCATCTCATCGTCACATTTACGATCTGGCGGATTGGGATAGGTCTTTATCGGTAATTCCCACTGGGAACTCTGGGATTCCCGCCAGCGATCACTACTGTGACCAAACAGAGTTGTACCTGAAGCACGAGTATCATACGGACTATATCACTCGTGACCTCATTGAAAAAGAGGCAAAATACAAACAGGTTTTTATAAAGTAGGAGCAAACCCAAGATTAGTCAAGATTAACTGTTTCATATTATGATGAAAATTGATATTTTCACTCGATATTTTTCAGAGGAGAAAATATCTGTACAGACAGTGAAATGGCTGGGATATTTTCCTGTTCATCTTTTGAAAATTGTGTTCTGAAAACTAGCCTTGATTATTAGCCACTAAGAACGCGAAGAAACACTAAGTAAAGATATCGTAAAACTTGGCGAACTTACTCTACGGAGTCCCGGAGGATCTCATTTGGAGGGAGTGGCTAATGTTGCACATTGCGAATTGTCCGAAAATTAATAAGGCTAGATAATTAACAAATAAGCAAGGAGAACAATCAGTATGTTTATTGAATTCAAGGATGTAGCCAAACAGAAATTTATTGCTACAGGGAAGCGGTATTTTGATACCTTTCCAGACGTATTTACAAAGATGTACCGCTTCACCCGGGCGAAGACAGCACGCGCCATGGGGTACTATCCGTATTTCCCGAAAATTGAGAATTCTGATGCCACAGATGTAACTATTGATGGCGAACGAAAAATTATGCTGGGCTCAAACAACTATCTTGGTCTTACGAATCATCCTGAGATCATCGAAGCCGGAGTGAAAGCACTTCGAAAATATGGTGCTGGTCTGACAGGAAGTCGTTTCCTGAACGGGAATATTATCCTTCATGAAATGCTTGAGGAGCGTCTTGCTTCCTTCTTGGGGAAGGAGAAAGCTCTGGTGTTCTCTACAGGATTTGGGGTAAACCTTGGAGCCATTGCAGCTATCGTTGGATCTACAGATATTGTTTTTAGTGATGCATTTAACCATGCTTCTATTGTTGATGGTTGCCGGTTTTCTCGTGTAAGGGTAAGAAGGTACAAACACAATGACATGGCTGATCTGGAACGAAAGCTGTCAATGGCTGACCCCGATCAAGCACGTTTTGTTGTGACCGATGGGATTTTCAGTATGGAAGGGGATATCGCGAAACTTCCCCAACTTGTTTCTTTAGTGTCAAAATATGGTATCCGAATTATGGTTGATGATGCCCATTCTATCGGGGTGCTTGGACCTAAAGGTGATGGTACAGCAGCTCATTTCGATCTTATTGATAAAACCGACTTAATTATGGGAACCTTTAGCAAATCGCTGGCAGGTGTTGGCGGATTTATTGCTGGTGAAGAACCTATCATTGATTATTTAAAACACCACTCAAGAACAATGATTTTTTCTGCTGCACTGCCCCCATCAAATGTTGCTACTGTTATAAAAGCGTTGGAAATTATCGAAAATGAGCCAGAACGCCGGGAGAAACTCTGGGAGATTACCCGCTATATGCAGATGAATCTGAAGTCCATGGGATACGATACAGGAAATAGTGAAACTCCTATCGTTCCCCTCCTTATTGGTGATGAAAAAAAGACCTTTTATATCTGGAAAGATCTTCTGGCAGAAGGCGTTTATACCAATCCCATCATTCCCAATGCTGTTCCTCCGGGACGATCCCTCCTGAGAACGAGTTATATGGCAACCCATACGCGGGAGCAACTAGACTTTTGTCTGGAGATGTTCAAAAATATTGGGAAAAAACACGGAGTAATTAACTGAACAACTCTTCATAGTAAGTAATTTGTAAACAAATTGTGTCAATGCATTTTTTCATAAACAATCTTATGGTGAGAATTAGAAAATGAGAAAAAGCACCTCTGAATACATTTTTCGTAACTTGCTTTCCTCTGCAGGCATATCCATTAATGGACCAAATCCGTATGATATTCAGGTTAACAATAACCGGTTCTACCGAAGAGTTATCAGCGAGGGCGCGCTTGGACTGGGAGAATCCTATATGGATGGTTGGTGGGATTGTGAGGCTTTGGATCAGTTCATTGATAGAGTCCTAAGAGCCAAACTGGATCAGAAGGTAAGAGGAAGCTGGAAAACAATCCTGCACGCATCACAATATCGACTGCTTAATATGCAGAAGCTCAAGAGGGCTTTTGAAGTCGGGGAAAAACATTACGATGTTGGTAATGATCTATATCACGCAATGCTCGACAAGAGGATGTTGTACACCTGTGGGTACTGGAAGAATGCAAAAAATCTGGATGAAGCTCAAGAAGCTAAGCTGGAACTAATATGTCAGAAAATCGGGCTACAGCCCGGAATGAAAGTCCTTGAGCTTGGATGTGGTTGGGGGACCTTTGCTCAATATGCAGCAGAGAACTATGGCACCGAAGTCACAGCAGTGACTGTTTCAAAAGAGCAGGTTGAACTGGGAAGAAAATTCTGTCAGGGTTTGCCGGTGGAAATCAAACTTGAAGATTATCGAAATGTGACGGGTAAGTATGATCGAGTGATTTCCATTGGTATTATGGAGCATGTAGGGTATAAAAATTATAAAACTTATATGAAAGTTGCTGACCAGCGCCTTAAGGATGATGGGATCGCTTTTATACATACAATCGGCGGGAACGAAAGTACCACCCACGCCAATGCTTGGACGAATAAATACATTTTCCCTAATAGCATGATACCTTCTATTGCTCAGCTTGCCGGTGCTATGGAGGGGATATTTGTTGTAGAGGATTGGCACAATTTTGGTCCAGATTATGACAAAACCTTAATGGCGTGGTATAAAAATTTTGAGAATGCGTGGTTCGACTTGAGGGATGAATATGGAGATCGCTTTTATCGTATGTGGTGCTACTATCTGTTGAGTTCCGCAGGTGGATTCCGGGCACGAGAGAATCAGTTGTGGCAAGTCGTGATGACCAAATCCGGTCAGAAACAACCCGATTGCCAGAAATCTTAATACCACACATTTCTATATCTTCAATCAAAGTCTGTTCACTACTTGCCAGATACCAATTAATAACCTCATTAATAATCAGGGCCGAGGCCCACGAGGATCGCGAAGTTTCACGCCCGCCCCACCTAATCGTTTGTGGCGGGCCCGTCTACCTCGGGCAGGCAGGAAGAAAAAAGATAAAATGATGTTAAAAATAACGTTACAAAAAATATTTATGATATCCATTGTAACTCTCTTGTTATCAGTGTCTTGTGAATTTTGTGCCTTTTGCCTGCCCTGCCCGCCTGACATCTTTCGGGCAGGTAGGGAAGTATAACCGTATCGGGGTGGCGAATAATTCAGGATAATGGATTCAATATATGAATCACCAATTGGATTAAAATGATTTGTTCCGATGTCATTATCGTTGGTGGTGGTCCTGCTGGCTCCACGTGTGCCTGGAAATTAAAACAAGCGGGCATTGAATGCATCATTCTTGATAAAGAGACCTTCCCAAGGCTCAAAATTTGTGCAGGGTGGATTACACCAAAGGTTGTGAAACAACTGAAACTAAACCTTTCCAGTTACCCACACAGCCTAATGACTTTCCGCACTCTTCATTTTTATCTGTATGGCAAGAAAATCTCAGTTCCCACAAAACAATATGCCATCAGACGGATTGAATTTGACAACTGGCTTTTAAAACGAGCAAATGTTCCAGTATATACTCATCCGGTTGTGAATATAGAAAAAGGGAATGGCGACTTCATCATAGATCGAAAATTTCGGAGTCAATACCTCGTGGGAGCTGGGGGTACTTACTGTCCCGTATATAAATTTTTTTTCAAGCGTGTCTATCCTCGGGTAAAGAGATCACTCATCATTGGGCTTGAGGAAGAATTTCCATACGATTATCAGAATGATCATTGCCATCTCTGGTTTTTTGATAATCATCTGCCGGGATATTCCTGGTATGTCCCGAAAGGAAACGGGTATCTGAATATTGGAATCGGTGGCTCCCTGGAAAGATTGAGAGAAAGGGGTGACAGTATAAAAAAACAGTGGGATTATTTTACTCACAAACTTGAGAAACTGAGACTGGTCAACTCACGCCAATTTAACCCAAAGGGGTACAACTATTATCTAAGTCAAAGATCACCAGTAGGACGCATTGACAATGCATTTATCATTGGTGATGCAGCAGGTCTGGCTACAAGGGATATGGGGGAGGGAATTGGTCCTGCTGTGGAGAGTGGTATCAAAGCAGCAGGTTCCATTATCACGGGAACAGGCTATTCTCTCACTTCCGTTACAAAATACAGCTTTCCAGGTATTCTTTTGGGGAAATTGTATTCTAAATGCAATAAGACCCAACAGTAAGAAAAGGGCCATCCCTAAACGGGACAGCCTTTTTGTCTGGATTTATCTAAACTTTAGTAAAGGTACCCAAGTCCGATGTAAAGACCGCTGGTACCATCCTGTTCATCCGCTGCCATTCCGTAATCAACAGAGACAATAAAATTCTCATTCAGAGCGATTCGGAACCCCCCGCCATAAGATAGGTGTAAACTTTCTTTGGGGGCTTCGGCATCTTTCATGGCTTCTGTATAAGTATCGTTCCCATATTCATCCAGCACCTGCCCGCCATCTACGAAGGCATTCAGAGCGAGGTAGATGTTTTGACCGAAAACCACCGTTCGAAAAAATTTCCACCTAAGTTCGGCATTAAACAACGCTACCGAATTCCCTACCACACGGTTTTTCATGATTCCCCGCATGGTCTTGGAGCCACCAAATCCTTCCTGAGTCTGGTAACTGCTCTGGTAGTACGGAAGCATGAAGAAGGGAATTTCTCCACTAATAACTCCCTGATATCCCAAACGATATGCAAAGGAAAGGTCTTTAGGGATAATCGTGAAGTATTGACGGTGCGTGGCTGTGAGTAGAGTGTTACCAAAATCACTTCCAAGGAATTCCGGTACCATAGTGATTAATGCTTCTGTCCACATTCCACTCATAGGATTGGGTTCATTATCACGAGTGTCATAGACCGCACCAAATTTCAAGTAATTGGTTTTACCACCTTCTGCCTCTTCTTGAGGAATACACCCAAGTGATACCCAATAATCATACAAACCAATACTGTCAGCTGATGTGTAAACTGGTAGTTTATCAGCTTCATCCTTTCCTTCATTTAGTGTAGCAATATCAACAGGACCCACTTCTGTGTTGAGGATTCCAAAACCGAAGAGTCCTTTAAGGTTCTCACCAAGAAGTTGTTTTTGGAAATCAGTCGTGAGTTTAAAGGCATTTCTCTCGTGACGATAATACACTCGGGTGATAGATTCAGAATCATCTGGATAATCTTCCCATTCTGGATGGTATTCTGACTCATACCCATTGAATCCATAAAACGGCAGCGCCTGTTCCGTCATGTAGCTCAATTCACCAGTAATTCGAATGCCAAATGGGAGCAGGTACTTTGAGTCGAACTGAATTCGGTTGATACCGCTTCCTTTTGTTGTTCGGGACCACTCAAGATAAACTTGATACTTATAATCCGGGTACATGGAACCATCGCCGTAATTAAAGGGATTTAAGATAATTCCATAGAGAAATCCCGTATCTGAATTGTATGCTATTGCTGGCACCCCTCCAAAACTCCAGCCGGTAGGTGTTTTTTCCTTATCTTGAGCAAAGACAAAAGAGACCGTGATTAGAATAATAAGAATGATGTTGATCGCAGTGGTTGTTTTTTTCATGGCAGTGCCCTTCCTATTAAGTTATTGAATTTTCGGTAATGATGAATAGCATATAGAATTTGTGAATAACTTTTTTTAAATGCAACAAAACGTATTTTGCACATCTTTGACTGGATTTTGCCCTTCAGGGTTTTACAATTTTCGAAAAAGAAGGTCGAGTATCACTAAATTTCCTGCTCCATTTTGAAACTTTGTAAAACAGTTGATTGAAAAAGATTTTATAGTAAATTTCAGTATCATTTTAATTTAAAAATAGTTAAGGAGGGAATTATGTTAGATTCTAAAAAATCGATTCGAAGTTGGGCTATGTACGACTGGGC
>CAZVFT010000026.1:0-26443 GCA_964626495.1 uncultured bacterium | reverse complement strand
CCCTACTTATTTTCTTGAGATTACCAACTAATATTCCAGCCCATAAATCTGTTTTGGAGCGAGAAATTGGGGAAATTTTCCAATTAAGCTCTTACGAATAGAATAACATAAATGACAGGCATCCACATACTCCTCATCTGTCTGGATACCATAATCCTTTGCTAATTGAGCCGGACCCCCTTTCACCAGAGGATAACAGATTGGATGTGATTCTGCCCGGTAGTCCTGAACCAGCTTCGAAATGGGGGTTTCCCAACAATTCCCCATAGAGAGTCCCTGACAGAGATGAACATTACCGTAATTATCAATATGGACTCTTCCCGGATCCTCCAGATCTTCATAGGGACATTCGTTAAATTCTTCCCACTGCTTTTTCGGTAATCCCTCCACCAGTTTTTCTGCAGCTCTTCCTTTAAACATCACTGATCCGCCAACTACAGGTTCGCCTTTTCCCCGTTCATCAGGACTAGTTTCCTCCACAACAGGTCTTTCAATACAAATGGAATTCACAGGAAGACCTAATCGTTTAGCAACCGATACAGCTCTAACCGCTTCGTTATCTTCTTCATCATCAAAATGAAAGGAATCAACACTAATGCTTATGTCGGATACTCTTAAATCGGTAAGCGGCTTTAACCAGAGTTCTGCATCTTTTTCTGATGTTGCCCAATAAGCATTGGTGACAATCCCAGTTTTAAATCCCATCTCTCCAGCCAACCGAATTCCTTCCAGCATGACGGGATAAAACAGAAACGGTTCACCCCCTTCAAAATAGATCCACTCTACCGTGTTGACTTTTTCCAATTCCCTAAGGATATCTGCTATCTGAGCGATTGTGAAGGTTCCTGGAGCATCGGGACCGCTATAGACAAAACAGTGATCGCATTCCCAAGTGCAGGTGTAACTTAACAGAAAATGAATATCCGTAAGCATAGATATCAACTAATGATCAAGGTTATCTAAAAATTCCCCAACGATTCGGGAAAATTCTTCAGGTTGTTCATTAAACATAAAGTGACTGGCATCCTTCACGACAATTAACTCAGCTCCAGATACTAAATCTGCATACTGTTGACTTTCTTCAAGCTGTCCCAGATCCTGCTCTCCATGAAGGATTAAAACCGGGACCTGAATACTCATCAAAGCACTGGTGTAATCGTGCTTCTTCCCCATACTGAAATTCAATGCGTGAGGCATCCAACCGCCAATTTCCTGAGGAAGAATTCCTTCTGGTAACGATAATCCCTTTTTCTTCATAGCTAGCTCATAGTACGGTAAAAATTCCGCATTCAACTCCATTAGTTCGCCTTCAGACTTCTTAAAGATATTTTTGTAGTCGAAGTATTCGTTTTTCCAATTATCGTACGCTTCCTTCATACCGGATGGTAATAATCTGCCAACCTCCTCGTATATTCCCCCAGATTCTGAAGGAAATTTCAACAGCCCTGCTGGTGATATTAGAATGAGTCCCTTCACACGCTCGGGAAATTCTATGGCATATAAAATCGCCATAAATGCACCAAAGGAATGTCCTATCATCACCAGTTTATCCTGTACCAGCAGTTGCCGGATTTTCTCCATATCCATCAGTTGCGCACCCATTCCTAAGGTCTCTTCCAATTTCGTCATATTCTGATAGTAATTTTTCGATTCAAAGCGGTCAATAGGTCGAGATGACTTTCCGCATCCCCGGTGATGATAATAGATAAACTCATACTGACTGCTCAACAACTGAAGTCCCTTCCACGGATCAGAGAAAGGATAACCGGGACCTCCATGTACCATAAGGATGGGAAGACCCTCTCCATCACTGAAATGATAAAGGTGAATTTTTTCTCCCACTTTCCAGAACGTATCTTTTACCTCTCCCTGATTGGGTAGTGTTACCAATACGTCTAAATTTTCTTTTTTTGCAAGATCACCGGGTTGATATATGGGACCACCACAGGATATTACCATCAAAGAAATAAGACTTATGATGATTACGTTTTTCATTTTTCTCCCTTCAATTATATGAACTTGGATTCATTTTTTTTAGATAGAAGGTGTAAATCATTTTCCCTATAATATTTTTCTAAAATGTAACCATGCAGGTTTTGGCTCAAAACCCAATTGAATATTCAGGTGAAACATGGGGTTATTTTCCTCATTTTCAGTAACGATTATTTTAGTACCGAATTTCCTGGTTTCTTTAAACCCGCGAATCTTCATTGCGGTGGCAATCTTTCTTCGACGATGGCTTCGAACCACACCAGTCAAATCAGTAAACGTTTTCTCCGGCTCTGCCTGAGATGAATTCAGGTTACTCATTCCTACATACCTGTCGCCATCCACTGCAACAATCCATGTATCTGGATTATAGTTTGGGGATTCAAGTTCATGTTTTTTCCAGATCTCAAAAGGTTGGCGCGTTGGTGGATCTGGAGATGGAATATCCTGGACAATTTCCCAATCCAGTTCCCAGAGTTTATGATCCCAGACTGGATCTACTTTCTGAAGTTGGCTAAGTAAAAATAGTTGGATTCCCTGAGCTTTCATTTCGGAAAATACCCATTCATATTTTTTGAAATCAAAACTGTCAATGTGAAGATGTGAAACCGGTTCACGCTGAATCTGTTTGTATTGATGTTTTTCTAACAAATAAATGGCTCCTTTTTTATCTTCTCTTGTTGTAACTATTAGTTGCTTTGGATTTCGTTTTGACAGGATATCCAATACATGCTCATATAAAGTCGTTCCAATTCCTTTTCGCTGATAGTCGGGATGCACTGAAATAAAAATGGAGTATTTCCCGGGTACATAATCCCACGAACGCTCTCCATAGTTCGCATAACCAACGATCCTTCCATTCTTTTCAACAATCAGTCGTTTATACAGATATTCTGGATTTCTACTTTGATCGTTGTGCTTCCATTCTTCTACCGTCCATGGAAAATCGAACCAGACTGCGTTATCTACATCAACAAACGCTCGATAATCTGCTTCAGTTTTTTCAAAGTTTCTGATTTTAAGCATGATAGATTATTTTATAAATAAATCTTGTTTTGAAGCATTCATACGTGCATACCATTTCTTATTTTGTTTGTAGATATGTTTGAATTCTCTAAACAACGTATCGTATAGTTCACGGTTGTCCTGATCGGGATAGAACGTTTGATTAATCTTGATATGATTTTTTATATCTTTCCATCGATCAATGTGTCCAAGCGTCATACTTGCAAGCAACGCTACACCTTTTGCAGCAGCCTTGTGCGGGTCTGTTACCTGGTGAATGGTCCGGTTAGTCATATCCGCCATAATCTGGCACCAGACATCACTTCGAGCTCCGCCACCCACCATATTCAGCTCGGAAACTGGTGAATAGAGATTTTCCAAAACTCCCATTGCCCACCGGATATTACAGGCAACGCCTTCCATTACTGCTCGTATAAAGTGACGTCGGGAATGATTCAACCCCATATTGAAAAATCCCGCTCGCACCGTATCGTCATCCAGAGGACATCGTTCCCCAAACAGCCAGGGAGTAAATACAAGTCCCTCAGACCCCGGTTCGGTATTTCTTGCAAGGTCATTCAGCTCAGAATAAATCTCGTCATCCTCACGCGGATCACCTTTACACAACACGTTATTTTTTAGCCAGTCGAGAGAGGCTCCAGTAGTTTCCTGAGCACCAATGGCAAGATAATACTTCTGCGGATGTGCACTTCCAATACATCCTGCATAGTTGGGAACGTCAATTTTCCGTTTTTTAAAATGTCCAGCAACACCGCCACTTGTTCCAATCCTTATATGTAATTCTCCTTCATTATTTGCTCCAGACCCAATAGCAGCCGCAGTGATATCCCCTGCTCCAACGATCACAGGAATACCGGGAATCAGCCCCATTCGTTCTGCTGACTCTCCGTTCAAATTTCCCGCGATGGTACCACTTTCCCGAATCTCAGGCAATTTGCTTTCTTCAATACCAGCGATGGAACACAGTTTAGGATGCCAGCTACTTCGATTCCGCCGGGTATCCATTAGCCACCAGACAACTCCAAGATCCACTGATTTAACCATCTTTCCTGTCAACCGGTGAATGATAAAATCCTTCATATCCAGAAATTTATAGGTGTTTAAGAATATTTCCGGTTTGTATTCCCTCAGCCACAATACCTTTCCGATGGGATCTTTTCCCGTATGCCCGGGACTTCCACCCGTGATTCGTAAAAATCGTAGTAAATGAAAGATGTTGTATCCCAGTACGCGTGGAGGTGTCCACAGTTTTTCCCGCATGATATCCGCTGCTCTAGTATCGAGCCAGAGAATGGCTCGCATAAGAGGAGCTCCCTCTCGATCCACTGGAACAAATGTCTGCATCTGGGAACAGAAGGTAATCCCTGCCACTTTTTCAGTATCAATTCCACTCTCTTCCAGAACGGTGCGGGTAGTCTCGCAAACAGCATCCCACCAGTCGGAAGGATCCTGTTCTGCAAATCCCAGAGATGGATGATACACAGGATACGACTTTTGTGCAGTTTGAACAATATCTCCATAAATGGTGAACATTACTGCTTTATTGGAACTCGTCCCCATATCGTGAGCAATTATATATTTTTCGGTCATGTTCTCTCCTCTATTGAAATATCAACTCCGTTTGCTTGTGAGTTTACGTCAGGATAGAAAAAATGTCAATCAGTCTATAACAATAAAAATCTTGTAAAATATTGTCAATCGTCGGTGACCCCTTCTAACATTTGAATTCAAATATAAGTTTATTGAACGATTTCGGGGAGCGCCATTGTTGAAGGAAAACTTTGCGGAAGTTTCCATCAGTAGCCGGACAGGCATTTTACTCCGAAACATCACCACAAAAATGAGTAATGACTCACACCTGTTTTGTTGTTTACTTTCTTATTTTTAAAATTAAACGCATTGTTCTATTTTCTGATATGCGAAAATGGATGAAAAATCTCCCCAAATTCAAAAATCCTATCTGGTTCAAAGTGGGAATGATTTTTCTAGTCATTAATACCCCAATCGGAATCGGCAGTTTAGTAGCTGCTACTGTCTTGTATATTAACACGGGATATATACTCTGGATAAAAATCGGCGGGATCGTTTACGGAGTGTCGTGGATAATGCTGGGACTTGGTGTTATTTTTGCTGGTCCGGAAGGGACGCGAAAAGTAAAAAGGGAGTTAAAAATGTTTTTTGGTACAAAATGGTTTAATTCCTACAAACCCAAGGATCAATAGTAATACCAGATCGTCTTGTAATCCTCAATATTTTCACCACGTTTTTTCATTTTCTTTAGATAATCATAAATTGGAACATCGTAGTGGTTATAGGGTGGAATTGGTGTTAAATACTTTTCCCATGGGTGGAATTCATACACCCGTCTTCCATCTGGCATAATCATTACCACTCGATGATCTTGCCAGGCACGTAAATGATTCTTTCCAAGTCTTGGGACATTAAATACTGGCTCATCTGTCCGGGACATTCCAGGCAGAAGCCTGGCTTCTTCCTTTCTCTCCTGAAGAATTCTGGCTATAGGGACACGATAATTTTTCGTCTCTTCTTTTCCTTTTGCGTTAAAATTGTAATAGGGATCCACACCAATTTGACATAAAGTTTCCCTGAGAGCTGCCGATTCAAACCGACGGCTATTCTCAACAGTAAATACCTCCTGATTATAAACTCCAATACCAATATTTTTCAATTTTTCCACCGCTTGCATTGCCTCTGGAGTCACTTCATACGGGTGTTCAAAATGAGTTACAAAACAAATTTCAACTTTTCCGGGAATGTGATATTCAGTGATCATTTTTATAAAATCCTCCGTGAACCGGAAGGGTAATACCACAGGAGTTCGTGTACCAATACGTATTCTGGTAATATGATCAATGGCACTGATTTTTTCCAGCAGCCGATGAATAAGCTTATCACGCATAACACCTGGATCCCCACCCGTGATCAATATATCGCCAATCCCAGGATGATCCTTGAACCATTTAATGGCTGTATCAATTTTATCCTGACTTGCTAGAGCATGGGGCGAAAGTACCTCCTCAATCTCCCAGTTCCTTTGACAGTACACACATATTTGGGAACAGGTATCATAGGGTTTTAAAATTGCTATTTTAGGATAACGACGTGTAATCAAATCTTCTGGTGAGGTATCATGTTCGCCCATAAAATCCATGACTTCTTCTTTTTCATCACGGTACTTCTTCATAGTGAGAACATAATTCATGGGGGGAATCACCTGAGCACGAATAGCATGATCAAACTCACGCGTAGGTTCATAATCCATCAGTGAGAGATAATATGGAGTTATACCAAACGGGATTCTATTTTCCCTTGCTATTGATACCGCTTCTTTTTCATCTGAGGTGAGATTGATCAGGTCTGATAAAGTCTTCTCATCTCGAATAACGTTCTTGATATGCCATCTATAATTATACCACTGATCCTCCTTAGCATTAAAATATTTTAATATACGATTTTTATTTCCCTTACGCTTTTTAATTATTTCCTCATCAAGTCCAGTTGGATAATTTTTTATGGTATCATCAACCATTTTTGCCATTTTGTCAAGAACTCTTGAGCGTTCAATTGCTGCCTTTCTTCCTTCCATTCGAAGGAAATCAGGTACCCATTTTGTACTTCTGCCCTCTGTGGAATAAATTCCAGATTCCCCAATTACTCCGCGAAAAAGGTGCTCAAATTCAAGAATAAATCCTACTGAAATGTCAATATCTATTTTATCCCTTTCTCCTCTCGCCAATCTCCAGAGAACATCAAGAGCGGAAAACTGTGTTCTTTTTTCATTAATGGGACCAATAATGCTCCTAAAAATACGTATACACTCCCGGATGTTTGACTTCTCCAGGGGATGGAGATCACTATCCGAAGAAAATACCTCCGTTTCACAGATATTTAAATATTGATAAAGACTCTCTCGAGCATCTTTCAGATATTCACTCTCTTTTAAAATCTTCAACATTTCAGGATTGACATCCCACATTTTTTTTATATCTCGATCAGTAGGGATATCAATTGAATTTGCAAGTAAGGGAAATTCATCCTGAAAAACATCGTCGGTAAGATCAAATACCCTTGTACTTGAATATTTTTTTGGTCGTATTTCATTCAGAATCATACAATACCTCCAAGGTGTATAAATAAAATTACGGTATGAAAATTTGCCCTTTTATACTGTAATTCAGTTTTGATTACAATTTTTTAAAGGAAAAGGGTGATTACAACTTACAAAAAACAGCTCATTTTCACAAGCTGTCTTCCAGTTTACAATTTAGTACAAGGAAAATATATCCGATGAACAGTATAAACTATTACTTTAAGTAATAGATACTACTTCAAGAATATCGGATTATTTCAAGAGTAGCAACTTATTCGTCTGTATAAAATCAGCTGTTCTAATCTGATATAAGTATACACCAGCACCAACAGGTTTACTAAAACTATCGGTCCCATCCCAAACAATCTTATGATAACCACTCGCTAATTCACCATTAACCAGTTCTTTTACCTCTCTTCCCAGCATATCGTAAACCACAATAGTTACGAAAGATTGTTCAGGGAGGTCGTAGCGGATTGTGGTAACCGGGTTGAAGGGGTTGGGATAAGCTGGATGTAGGATATAGGAATCAGGTAATTGAGAAATCAGGGACTTGGCTAACCGGAATTTCCTGTCTCCACCCGCTAATGTAATCAACTGATTACCAGAACACTCAAACTCCCTCCCACTTTCTATATCAACTAACGTCCACGTCTCACCATCTCTGACAATACATTCAATATCCACTACTCCCACTGGATTCATTGCATTAATCTCCCCGGAATCCTCACAGTATGCCCAATTCCCCGCAAACCGTACATCAAACCCAGACCCAGATATTGGTGCTGGAGGTAAACTATAACTGAGATGCTCATCTTCAGGAATAGACACACCAAAATACAGTGTTTTCTTCTGACCCTCTGCATTTATAAAGATAAGCCGATTGGCATTTTCCATCCGGTTAATAAAATGATTGACCGTTTTACCTGAAGTACCGATATTGGATATTGTAATATCACCATCTCCACTGGATCTAATCCAGTACCCCTTACCTGGTTCCAGTGTCTCAGCATTTACATAACCATCTTCAAAACCGTAAATTGTATTGGGAATTATTAATCCATCTGGATCAACAATAGCGTCAACAGCTATTGGAAAAGAAATCCCCGTGATTAGATTCCAACCTTCATTCAAAGGTATGGTAATCTCATTGATTACCGTTCCGGTAATAGTGGAAGAACCAGCATTATTGAATTTTAACCAGTAACCAATTCCTGTTACTAATTCTGTTTCGAGAATATATCCGCTATCATAAGAGTACAAAGTGTTTTCTTCGGCATCCGGAAAAAGATTCAGATAATATCCATCTTCAACATTCACTGGCAGACCCAATAGATTCCAGTCGGATTGATATTCAATGGTAAATTCCATTTGAGACGAAACTACAGTAAATGTGTGAGGATCGGGTGCTCCGATATAGGGGTGGTTAGTACTTCTCCCGGATGAATCAGCAGCGTGAATATAATATCCCACTTCTCCCCCATTTGGTAAACTTGGTATTAAACCAGCGTACTCATTATTTCCAAGCGATGTCATCGGTATAGACTGGTACTCACTACTATCAATTTTGTAATATACGAGAAGTGAATCAGTGTAAATACCTTCTCCACTATATGGAATAATCGTTGCCGTGATTTCAAAAGGATCTGTTGTTGCAGGAATTTCGCCTAAAATTGGAATATGATAAATGTAGAGCATATCTCGATCAGCAATGCCTTTTGCCCGACAATGTAATGCATCGGTGGAATACCAATTACCTGTAAATCCAATTACCTCGTAACCTGGCATAGCTTCCTCATATGATTCAATAGCTTCATCATCCCAAGAACCTCCTGTAATGGGTACTAACACTTTATTATTTAAAATGAGTGAGTTGGTGTACGGTTGATCATTAGGAGTATAAACACGATAAATCTCATAAGGTGTTCCATATGAGGAAATTTGATTCTCAAAAAAGAACACTACTGCTTCGATTTCGTTATACTGGGAATGGCTAGTTGGCACCGAACGTATCAAAATTTTATCCACATCTAAAAATTTTGCCCAGCAGTCAATATGATCGATGTATGTGTTATTCGGATCTGGAATCACGTGATACGTTTCCACTCCAAGATAATCAAATACCTTCTGCTCAATTTCCTCATGAGAAAGCGATGGATTCTCCTCCCAGACCAACTCGCTGGATGCTGAAATACCCATTCCGTCAGTCATATAATTACCACCGGTGTGGATAAGACTCATCCCGTATAGTTCCACACCCAAATAATTAGCAACCTCGATCGGGATATCATTATCGTTTGGACGAGGACGATTATAAATAAAATTGACGATTCCCACTTCGTTATCCCCATCTACAACATACCAGGGACCATAATCCCTTACCCACCACGTATCGGTGGGAGCAATTAAAAATTCGCAATTATCTAAATTCACACCTTGACTCGTATAGTTGGCGATTGCCTGATTTTGATAATATGTACTGGCGACTATGGTGGTTACAGTTAAATCTTCAGACATCTCTGCTACAACACTGTAAGGAATCCCAAGAGGATAACGGATAAGAACAGCTTCCATGGGTTCAAATTCAGCAATATTACGAACAGGAGCGATTGGAGGATCAGTTTCATAAAAGTCTCGTCCTATTTCATCTTTCCGTTCCAGCTCTTCAGGCGTCATCCAGTGGGGCAGTTCATTTGGATGTTTCTGGTACCACTCTTCAGTCATTTTTACCAGATCTGACGGATTACCAGCGAATAGAAAACTAGAAATAATAAACAAAATGATCAGTTTATTAAAATTCATATTTTTTCTATGTATCTCATATATTATAGTCACTTTTCAAAATAACTAATATTTTCGATACTAAAAATGTTCTGGATCACATTGTTGAGTTTATTCAAATACAGTGATCAACTCTCTAAAAAGTTCCTTATTCTCTTTAATCTTATTTTCGTTTCCCAGAACGCATATATAACCCTCTTTCATCAACTCCCTAACAGTTTCTGAAAACTGCCGAACCTGTTCTGGAGTCGTTGCCAGCACCTCATCCCTATCCTTCTGAACATCTTCCTGCGTGATGTTACTGATATATCTTGACGTAGCAGTGATTCCCTTCAGAGAGGGTGTTAGAGGAGTATCCAGATCGGAAATCGTACCAATAATGTACTTGGTCATTTCCCTTTCACCCGGATTAAATTGATGGAAAAAAGAGTCCATTTCGTTGAAGACATTCAGTGTTTCAGAAAGATTTGGATCGCGATAGGTCCCAAAAAACATATTCCCACTTCTTCCAAAGATTGCAAAAGAACCATAAGCTCCACCCTGAACCCGAATTCTATTCCACAAATAATCCAGACTGGCAATTTTGCTGAAAACCAGTATACTGCCACTGTACTTATAACCCAATCGACGGAAATTGAATCCCTTGGTTACATACTGAACCTTTGCTGGAGTTAATAGACCTTCATTTCCCAGTGAGGTTTGAAACTCGTAGTCATAACGACCCAGCTGTCTATCACTCAGATCTCCAACAAATTTTTCAAAAGGCTTTTGAAAACGAATATAGTGTTCTTCCGGCTGGGTCAGACTCACCAACAGGTTATTTCGATTGAAAATCAACTTGCTGACTTGAAGAAGATTGGCAGTAACCTTCTCAATCTTCTCGTTAAAGTTTTTCTCCAGATCAACTATGAATTTGTAGTAAGAAAGTCCTCCGGTGAGTTCTCCGTATTTTCCTGCAGGAGAGAAATATGAAAACAACCGAGAAGAAGCTACTAGATGTCCCGCCTGACTAATTTTCATTTCCATTCGGGATTTGGTCTCCTGGACAATTTCCCTTATTCGATTTGCATCCTCAAAACTGGTCTTATTAATAATTTCCCTAATCAAATCAAATAGCTTTGGGATTTTATTTATCAATGCTTTGGATTGTATTGTCAATTTTGGATAATAGATACAGTCATCCTCATTCTCCGTAAAATTATTCATCACAAAATCAATACCGCCTGTATGAATATTAATCTCATTGGAGAGATCTGAATAATGGTGCTTTTCCGTACTGATTTCTCCCAGTAAACGAGTCAACAATGGAATGTATTGTAATTCTTCCTTCTTCACACATGTTGTATCAAAATATAGATTCAGATAGGTAATTCCGCTGGTGAAAATGGGATGGGTTAATACTTTGACGCCAGATTCCTCTTTCTCAACCAAAGCCAAGACTTCCGCTTCCCGTTTAATATCTACCAGTGAAAGCATTGGAATCTTTTCAAGATCTTCAGGGGAATCGAGTTGAGTCTGCCAGAATTTCAATTTTTCTGTCTGTTTCACCAGATCATCACATTCTTCATCTGAAAGTGTAGATTTATACTCCTTTAAGTGGCTATGAATTCTAACTTCAGTTTCTTCTATTAGACCTTTTTGCGGCAATAACATTAACAGGGTTCGGTGATTGTTGTTCAACAGATATTGATCAATCAGTTTCTCAAAATAATCGGTCGTTAGTGCAGATTTAATCTTCTCCAGTAACGGTTCGTATTCTAAATGTTTCGTGGGATGATCATCATATATCCAGCTATTCATGCACAACCCACAATATACCAGTCCTTTTGGCCAGATACCAAAATCCGCTTCTCTCAGTTTAAACTCTGTAATGTTGATGGAAGATTCAATCAATTTTTTATCGATACCATCCTTTACCAATTCATGCAAAGTATCAAATACAATCCTCTGAAACTTTTCCTTCAAATTCTGCTCTGAATTTTTAATCACAACGTTAAAAATAGGCTGTAACAAATCACCCTGGAAGGAACCAAAAACATCCTTACATATCTTTGCTTTTAATAGAGCTTCCTTAAGTGGGGATGCAGGTGTATCTAGCAAAATATGCAGTAAAATATCAAGGGCAAGATATGTCTCTGCGTTAGTGACATTTCCGGTAACAAAATTCAGACTTAAATACGTTTTTTGATTTTCATTCTCATCCTGGGAAATAGGGTAGTAATCTACAATTTCTTTAGGCTCCGAAAATGATTCATGCAGAAGAATTTCCGACTCTACTTGAATAGTATTAAAATCCTTCAGGTACTGATCGTTGAGGAATTGCAGTTGTTTATCAATATTGCCATTACCATACAGAAATATCCTGCTGTTTGACGGGTGATAGTACTTCTTATGAAAAGCGGTAAATTGCTCATAGGTCAAATTGGGAATTACATCGGGGTCACCACCGGAATCTACTCCGTATACATTATCAGGAAACAAAGATTGCCGTATTTTCCTGAAAAGAATCTGTTCTGGAGACGAATATGCACCTTTCATTTCGTTATAGACGACCCCTTTGTAGATGATCTCACCATCCTTTTCGTCAAGCTCATAATGCCACCCTTCCTGCATAAAAATTTGGGGATAACTATGAATCCTGGGATAAAAAACTGCATCGAGATAGACATCCATCAGGTTGAAGAAGTCTTTATCATTAGTGCTGGCAATAGGATACATAGTTTTATCGGGATACGTCATAGCATTTAAAAAAGTTTTTAATGATCCCTTGGCGAGTTCTACAAAAGGCTCTTTCGTTGGAAATTTTCTTGAACCACAAAGAACAGAATGTTCCAAGATGTGAGGAATACCTGTGCTATCGGCTGGAAGAGTCTTGAAGGTTATCACAAAAACCTTATTCTTATCATTATTCTCGAGATGCAATAGTTCTGCACCGCTTTTTTTATGACGAAATATCCGAGCAGTGGAGTTAATTTCTTCTACCTGCCGTTCTTCATTGAGAGTAAATCCTTGATATTCTTTTCCAATCATATAATCCATAAGTTTCTCCCTTTTTTCCCTAGAGTTTATAACCGAGAATCCGTCAAAAGCCGGACTGGTTCCGTCAAAAGCCGGACAAGTTTACGC
This sequence comes from uncultured bacterium, assembly GCA_964626495.1. Taxonomy (GTDB): domain Bacteria; phylum Fidelibacterota; class Marinisomatia; order Marinisomatales; family CAZVFT01; genus JACNLN01. The sequence continues at coordinate 13,410 of CAZVFT010000026.1, read as the reverse complement.
GAGTGATCGCTAATTATTTTTCCAATAGTTGATATTTTACGGGTTGGATTTTTATTCAAGTTACAATTTTGATTTCATCCTTCAATGGTCAACCTTCTCCCTTCACAACGGGACAGGCAACCCAGTGATCAGGAGCATGCTCCTCAAAAGATGGAATGGCTTCAGCGCAGGATTTTTTCGCTATCGGACAGCGAGTACGAAAACCGCAACCCGATGGTTTATTCGTAGGAGTCGGAACATCTCCTACAAGGACGATTCGCTCTTTATCCTTCTGTTTAGGATCAGGTAAAGGAACAGCCGAAATAAGAGCCTGACTGTATGGATGTCTTGGATTATGGTACACATCCAGCGCATTGCCAAACTCAACTATATTACCAAGATACATCACAACCACCCTCGTGGAAATATGTTCAACCACACTTAAATCGTGAGCGATAAATAAGAATGAAAGATCAAACTCATCCTGCAAATCCATCATCAGATTTATCACTTGAGCCTGAATTGAAACATCAAGAGCGGATACCGGTTCATCACAGATTATGAGATCTGGATTTGTTGCAATTGCACGAGCAATTCCAACACGCTGGCGCTGTCCCCCAGAAAATTCGTGTGGATATCGACGAGACTGTTCATTCTGCATACCAACTTTTTCCAGTAACCATCCAACGCGATCTTGCATTTCATTGGAATTCATCTTAGTATGCAGTTTCAACGGTTCACTGATGATTTGAGCTACAGTCATACGAGGATTGAGTGATGCATATGGGTCCTGAAAAATCATCTGCACGTTGGAACGATACTCGCGCATATGTTTCGGATGCAACTTCGCAAAGTCAACCACCTCACCATTGAAATGATACTCAATACTACCGTTGATCTCAACATCTGGCGCTATGTGACGAAGAATATTGATCATGGCACGACCGACAGTCGTTTTTCCGCATCCAGATTCTCCCACTAATCCAACGGTCTCCCTTTTTCCTATGGAAAAAGTCACACCATCAACAGCTTTTACCGTCGCAACCTGCCTGGAAAATACTCCACCATAAACAGGAAAATGGACTTTAAGATCCTTAACGTTAACCAGTTCATCGTTTCTCATGCTTTTGCTGTCTCCGTATTAACAGCATGACACCGCACATAATGATCCGGTCTAATCTCAGTAAGTAGTGGCTCGTCCTTGTTACAAATATCCAGCTTTACATCACATCGTGTACAGAACTTGCACCCCTCCGGCATCTCAAGAATACTGGGAACCATTCCACGGATAATATCCAGGCGCTTCTTTCTCTCCTTCAGGTCAGGTCTCGGTATGGAATTCATCAAACCATGTGTATAAGGATGAAGTGGGTTTTCAAATAATTCTTCAATATTGGCTACTTCCTGAATCTTCCCACCGTACATCACAATTACCCTCTCACAGGTTTCTGCTATGACTGCCAGATCGTGGGTAATAAGAACAACGGCTGCATCTGTACGTTTTTTCTTCAGTTCCAGCATCAAATCAAGAATTTGTGCCTGGATTGTTACGTCTAGAGCGGTTGTCGGTTCATCCGCAATCAGCAGCGAGGGATTTTTCGCCAGTGCCATCGCAATCATTGCCCGTTGACGCATTCCACCGGAAAACTGGTGTGGATAATCACGCATACGCTTATCGGCTTCGGGGATACCTACCGTATCCAGAAGTTTGACCCCTTCCCTGAACAGTCGTTCACTTTCATCTCGATATTTCGTTGAAATTAATCTATCCAGACCAAAAACCAAATAAGCAATAATTGTCGGAATAGCCATACCGATAAAAAGCCATTCTACCACAGGCACAAGATAAAAAGTCCAACCCTGAACCAGTTGAGAAATAAGCATTAGGATCAATCCAAAAATCACGGTGGTTTTGATGCGAGTTTTTACAGTAAGGTCATGTAAATTGCTTGCCGTGTTGATAATTCCATCTTTAATGTACTCCCGAAATTTCTTAGGTTTGAGAGCTTCGATAATCTGAAAACCAACTGTAAAAACAGGATTCAAAGATGTCATCGGTTCCTGGAAAATCATTGCAATTTCTGTGCCACGAAGATTACGCATCTTTGAATACATTCTCTCTCGGAACTTTTTCATCACTTTTTTCCTGGGAGATCTGAAAAAGATATACCACGTAAGGAATACATCCAGTATGAGTGACGCAAAAAAGAGAATCACCCCTGACAGATTACTTAAACCATAAAGGACCATTAATCCGAGGAAAAATGCCATTGCAGCAAATTTCCGAACATTTTCAGATAACTGGTTGAAAAAAGTGTATTGGGGTACTTCCCTTACCTTTGAAAGGTTTTTCCCATCAAAGATTTTTTGACCTTTAAAATAAATCTCCCCTTTCGTCACTTCACCGGGGGGATTAGGGATTAACTGAATTAATGACAGAACGGAAACGGACTTTCCAGACCCGGATTCACCCACAATCCCAAGTGTTTCTCCCTCATAGATATCAAAATCAAGCCCATCTACAGCAGGTGCCCAATCATTCCCTACTTTAAAGTGGGTTTTAAGATTTTTAATCTCAACCAGTTTTTTGGTGCTCATCGCAACCTCGAATAGACTTTTGGATCGAACGCTTCACGTACGCCTTCACCAATAAAGACAATCAGCAACAGCGTGAAGAATTCAGCTCCTATAGGAGAGAAAATCATCCACCATTTACTGATGTTCTGTAACCCAACATCCAGCATCTGTCCCCAGCTGGGAGTCGGTGGTGGAAGTCCAAAACCAAGATAATCCAATCCAACCAGCGCGGCAATAAAACCGACAACAGCAAAAGGAAAAAATGTAATCACCGGTGTAAGAGAATTTGGTAGAATATGTTTGAAGATCACTTTAAAATTGCTCTGCCCCATAGAAAGAGCTGCCGCTACGTAATCCTTAGTTTTTTCACGATATGCTTCAGCCCGCAGTAAATATGTCATATAGATCCAGTTAACCATTAAATAAATAAAGATTAACAGGAAAAATGATGGACGAACGATGGAACTGATAATAATAATCACAAACAACATAGGAAGAGTGGACCAGATTTCAATTAACCTCTGGAAATACAAATCAAATTTCCCGCCGAAATATCCCATTGCTCCACCAATAGAAATCCCGATAGTATAATTAAGTATAGCAAGTATAAGGGCAAAAGAAATAGAAATATTGAAAGCATACCAGAGACGTGCAAACACATCACGCCCGGTATCATCCGTACCCAGCCAATGCCGCTGAGAGGGAGGCTCATACATTTTATTGCCACGATTAATATCTTCATAAGGATCGTATGGATATAACGGCATAAGAATCCAGTTTTCTGATCCCTGTTCCTCCCATTGTTTGTGAAGCTGTTTGTAATTTACCTCACCGGGTACATTCTGTCCAAATTCCTCTCCCATATACATCTTGTCGGGTACCAATACAAAATCACGAAAAGCAGGAAAAAAGTATTGACCATCATAATGAACGATGAGAGCTTTACTATTGATCAAAATAGGAAGGAAAAAAGAAATTGCATATAGACTGACAATAATGACAAAGGAATAATATCCCCGCTTCATAGTTTTAAACTTCAACCACCGTTTCTTATAGATTGATAAGGATATTTCTTCTAAGTTTTCTTTCTTCTTCCGAAACATCATTTAAATCGGATCCTTGGATCAACAATAGCCAGCGTGATATCTGAAATTATATTTCCTACCAGACGGATTAAAACTCCAACCACCACAAATGCCAGTACAATGGGATAGTCACGATCCAGAACCGCTTGAAAACCCATTTTACCGAAACCATCGATGTTAAATACTTTCTCAATGAAATACGAACCGGCGAAAATGAAACCGATGAAATATCCAAACCTTGCAGCTATTGGAATCACTGAATTGCGTATAGCATGAATCCAAATTGCTCGTTTTTCTGTAATTCCTTTAGCAAATGCAGTACGGATATAATCCTGTGAGAGATTTTCTAAAAGTCCATTTTTCATCAATACAGTCAACGATGCAAAGCTTGCAATGGACCATGCAAAGATTGGCAGTATTGCGTGATGAAGCTGGTCAATAATTTTTCCCCAGAGTGACAGCGCTTCCCACACCTCTGTCGGTGATCGAAATCCACCAAGGGGGAAAATATCCCAGAATGAACCACCTCCGAAAAGAACCAGAAAAACACCCCCAAGAGCCCAACCCGGAATCGAATAGCCTATAAAAATTATTACACTGGAAAGTAAATCAAAAGGAGCTCCATGATTAAGAGCTTTTTTAATACCAAGTGGAATACAGACAAAGTAGGAAAGTAACAACCCTATACCCCCTAAAAATATTGACACCTTGAACCGCGGTTTCATAACTTCAACTACCGGTTGTTCATAGGTGTAAGATTTTCCCAGATTACCAGTAAAAATGCCTGAATATTCGGTTTGATAAATTACTCCTTCAACATTTCCTAAAGAGTCAGTTTTTTCAATATGAGCTTTCCAGATTGTACTTGATGTGCCATCCTGTTCATATACGGTAAGTTGATCACCGTCTCTCTTAACATTTACACGCAAGATTTTACCAGCAGCTTTACCAATACGTTTTGAGATTTCAAATTCGCTAGGTTTAAATTCCAGGTCACGATGTTTGATCTCTCTCGACCATACTCCCAGCCACATCAAATAACGCTGCCAGATTGGTTTATCAAAACCATAGAACCGCTTGAGTTCTTTTAGTGCTTTCTCAGGCAGGATCGCACTTCCACCGCTCATTATGTCACTTACACTACCAACCGCTTCTCCCTGCGCTGCAGCACCCATCTGCAGTCTTTGTATTGTTCGTTCTAGTGGACCACCTGGAGCCAGTTGTAAAATCACAAAGACAAGAATCGTGGATCCCAAAAATGTGGGAATCATAAGAAGCATTCGACGAATAAAATATGTAGTCATCTCAGATTAACAAATAGTAAAAATTACCTTTGGTTGATTGCTGTTTTTCTTGTGTCCTGTAAATCACTGAAGGATAAATTCCCGGTTATTCCCTAATCGTTCATCCATTAACAATCATTATTAGTCTTTCACTGTTCCTTTCAGGTATTCCGGCCAGAACAGCACATCCAATTCACCCTGTGGCAGGGATTCACCCTTTACCATAACTTCTTCAAGACGGGCTTCCTTTTCTGGGTCTATCCACCAATATTTAAACACGTCCCAATGTTCTCCAACATATCTTCCTAACATCCATTCTGGATAGCCAAATTTATCCCAGAAAAGTAAACGCCAATAATTACGAGCAATTCCCCAAGCCGCAGGATGAATATCAGAATAGATACTGTCGATCTCCCGGATTATCTCAATTCTTCTCTCCTGGTCAAAACACTCGTCATACTCATCAAGAAGTGCATCCACCCGTTCATTTTTAAAACCGGTAATATTATTGTTATTGGATTTTTCTGCCAATGAAGAATGTAATGAAGTTTCCGGGTTAGGGAACACCAGCCCACCCCAAGCTTGCATATAAATGGTGAAGTTCCGTTCCATAAGATTCTTCCACATAGTATTACCGTCCATAAATTTAATCTGCATATCAATTCCATAATCCTTCAGCATCTGTTGTACAGGAGTAACCATATAAGCACTTCCTTTTTGAATTGCTATTTCAAACTGCAATACTCTCCCAGTCTTTTCGTGTACAAGCCATCCCTCCTTATTGCGTTTGGTATATCCTGCTTCGTTAAGTAATCGGACAGCTTTTTCAGGGTTATAGGTAATCTTTTCATTGTTGGGATTTTCATAAACTGAGCCAGAATAGAGGGAATTCATCATCGAATATTCGTTATAGTACATTTTCCGGTTCATTTTTTCACGGTTATACAGATATGCAAATGCATAGCGTAAACGACGATCATTAAATGGCCATTTTCTCATATTGAAAGCATAACCAGAGGTTCCAGCCGGTCTTTCAGAATAAATTCGTCGTTTTTGTATCCAGCCTTTCTCAATTGCTTCAAAATCACATTCCTCCACCCACACTCGTGCTTTAGACACCGTGTATATATCCTGTTCTCTTTTTTTAAACTTTTCAAACACCAATGGTAGGTTATCTTTTACAACAATCACTCTTATTTTATCGAAATTACCCGTATAACGACTTCCATAGCTATCAACATCCCAGTAATCCGGTCGTCTTGTAAAAGTAAATGATTCCTGGTTAATGATATCCTCATCACGGATTTCGTAAGGACCTGTACCGGGTAACATTTTATATTGGTAGTTTTCAAGGTAATCTGTCCCATCCATATCATTCAAATAATGGGCTGGGAGAAGTTCCATGCCACCGAAATACAAGAAATTTCTCCAGTTCAATTCTTTACTTTTTACACTCACGATATATTTACTTTCCGCTATCGGGCGTTCAAACTTTCCGTAAACTAACTGTTCCGAAGGCATCAGAATAGTTTCATCCATATGCAGATCCCAAGTGGCTACTACATCCTCAGCGACAACCGGTTTTCCGTCAGACCAACGGGCTTTTGGATTTATACGGAACCAGAACTGCATTTTATCCTCACTTATTTTCCAGTGAGTTGCTAAACTTGGCATAAATTCAAGTGTAACAGGGTGAGTTCCTAATAGACTTTCATAACATAGCGGTATTATTAAATCAATATTTTCTGAATAGTTATAATTCTGACCAAGTATCCGCATGGTAGCTGGAAAACGTGAAGTGATATACCGTAAAGTTCCTCCCTTAACGGCTCTCGGATCTCCAAAAAATATCTCTTCCTCCGGTTTTATTACATAAGTCTCGTAGCCAAGTTTTTCTGCGATTTCTTCAAATCCTGTCCCGCCTAACTCTGCTGGTATCGAAGGATCCGCTCCAGAGAAAGTTTCAATTGTCTGAATTTTTTCAGCAGTTTCCTTTTTTGATTTTTCACCACCACCGCAGCCAATGAAAGAAAATATTGAAATCAAACTCACAATTTTCCAGATACTTTGTTTCATGTTTCTTCCTCCCGTATTTAAAATGTCATAAAAATATATTGAAAGAGGCAATTTTATATCATCCTTATTAACCCTTAAATCTACATGATAACTCACATTACCCGTCAGATTATTTTCATCAGATAATGTTTGTCGAGAAATTGAACCTGCTGTTTTATTCGCAAATTTGGATTGATACTCTAATTACTGAGGAATTAATTGTAAATTAATCTTTTACCAGATACCTGATACATTAAACAACTTTTGTTATTAAATTTTTTATGAACTTTAACTCTTAACAATGAGGAGATCATTATGGAGCAATTCACTATAAAAGATTTTACAACAACAGATCTTATAACGTTCACTCCTGATATGAATGTTATATCTGCTATGAATACTCTAATTAATAAAAATATCTCAGGTGCGCCAGTAGTGGATAAAGAAGGCAATCTTGTGGGAATGCTCTCAGAAAAGGACTGTATGAAAACTGTCATCTATTCCTCATACTACAGAGAAATGGGAAATCTGGTTTCAGATATAATGTCTAAACATATCATTACAGTAGATGCCGCTGCCAGTATTATTTCAATTGCAGAATTATTTTTAAACAGTTCTTTTCGTCGCTTTCCTGTTCTCGAAAATGGTAAGTTAATTGGACAAGTCAGCCGTCGGGATATTCTTCGAGCTATTCTGGAAACAAGGTAAGTATTATTTTACATCGCCTGTAACCTGATAGAAAAAATTTATAAAGGTTAAGGTTCTTCACCGATTTGTGTGGATAACTCCATAGCTGGACTTCTCCCCCTTGAGGTATGTCAGGCTGCCGACTGATGGGAGAAAAACAAGAGGGGGTGATACAACTTCTGAATCCAAGTAATAAAGATAAAAATAGGAATATAGTTGATGGTGTTTAATTTGATATCAGGAAAGCATGTAAAGGAGACTATAGAAAATGATCACCCTCACCCAAACCCTCTCCCATCAAGGGAGAGGAGTTTTTCTAAGGCAGCCAATGATGGAAGAACGGACACACAAGACCTTCTCCCCCTTGATTGTTGAAAATCCCGACACAGTCGGGGTTTGTCCGACTACCGACGGATGGGACTTTTTGATGGGGATCGCTAACAGATGCAAAAGTCCCCTATTGCCTGTCCGCCTACCGGCGGGAGAGGGGTGTCCGCCAGCTGGCGGACGGGGTGTGTTAGAAACGTGCTCAACAGAAAAAACGTCAGTTCAATGATAATAGGCAATAATTATTCAAGATAAAAATTAGGCTTTAGTAAAAAGAATGTAGTCACCCTCACCCTGGCTCTTTCCTCCGTCTGTTGCCGGACAGGCATCAAGGGAGAGGAGGCTTACATAGCCAAGACTTATGCTCTTGATATTCTCTACCCATACAAATGTGTGATGAACCAAGGTTAAAATAAAAAAGGAATCAGCATTTTTGTCCGCTTCATATATTCTACATAGTCTTTCCCAAATTTAGTTATATTTTCTGTCTCTTCAAGTTTTGCAGTAGCAATCACAAAAACGGTATTAAAAATAACCAAGACAATGCAGATAAGTGAGGGTCCCTTAAAAAAGATCCCCCAAGACCCAAAGAGCAATGAGCTGTACATCGGATTACGAATATGACGGTAGATTCCTCTTGTTACAAGATTTGTTGTGTTTTCGAAACCGTTCTCTGGTTTACCAATCAAACGAAGTAGATAGACGCTATGAATAACTAGATAAAGTGAAATAATCAGCAGAACCCAGGAAACCATCTGAAATAGTGAAAATGGGTTGTAGAACCAACTGTTAATATTGATTAGGAATAGAATTAGGATTGACTCAAAAGTGAGGAATCTGAAAAAACCTCGCGATCGTGGTTTATCCAAATAATTCCACGACACATATAAAATTCCCATATTCACAAAGAAAAATATTATTGGTTTTACCATAATCAGACTATCCTGAAATCATTTAATTTTTCAGACAAAGATAAATATTTATCCTCATTCGATTACCTATCTACCTGCAATGCAGCTTTTTCGAGGTCTAGAAGCATTTGTGGAATGTACCATATGCTCACCCGATCAACAAGCCAAGATGGTACCGACCCAGTGGGATCTGTACAAGCTCTGTAGATTAAAATTGTCTCCTCCTCACTAATTTTCACTTCCCAGCTTCCAAAATTGACCGCAGGAACTACTAAATCCTCATAGTTCTGAATAGTATGCTGATTTGTGGATTTTACCCAATCAATTTTGTTAAGATGACGTTGATGATGAAATTGATACATTCTGGGGGATAAAAACGGGATATCAATCACCTGCCATGCCAGCTGATGATCAGAATCAAATCGCTCAATAAATCCAGCAGCTATTGTATGAGCACTTGGCAGATTCACCGGGTATTTATTGACCGCCCAGATGATATCCATCAAGTCCGAAGGATTCGCATTCGTATTCAATTCCACTTTAATTGCTGGCACCGGAGACACTTTCAATTCTTTCCTATAAACACAAAGCTGCTCCTTCTGAGTTACAATTGTCCAATCCGAATTGTGATGAAGATTCTCCCACTCCGTAGGATAATTCACAATCTGTGAATGACCTGTCTGGATAAGAAAAAGAGTAAGAAGAAAAATAAGTTTGACTTTCATCTTGATATTAAGTAATAAAGTGTAAATAAATCAAATCACGTAGATATTTACATCGTTATTTGTTCTCGCTTCACAAATTTTCTCCACCTATCCCAGTTAGCCTTGTGTTTTACCAGAGCGTGTAACAACTCAACAGGATACGAATCAAAAAAACCCAGCTGCTTCTCGATGGTAAAATGGTGTTTGCCATCTCGTGTTGTTTCAGGAAGCAATGTTTCATTCCCGGGAATAACCTTCATTATTCTGTAACCTTTTTTGATACACAATTCTGAATCCAATGTAGCATCGAGACGATACCATTTCTTTTCAAAATAAATCGCTACCAAAGCATGCATGCGTAATCTTCCGTCCGGTATCATATCTCTGTATCTCGTATCCAGTAATACATGGTCAATAATCGTTTGAAACACTAAAGCCGAAGGAATCCCAACAGATCTGAATAAGGAAGCAAGTACAATAGCTTTTTGATGACAGAACCCTCGTTTCGAACGAAGAATTGTTGAAGCTTGCCAGTCTGTAGAACCTTCGATTTTAGGCGCAAAATCATAGATGATTGAATCCCTGACAAATTCAAAAAGCCTCTTTATTGTTTCCCAGTTAACAGTCATTTCCTGAATCAATTCTCTATGGAGGACCTGAATATATTCACTATCAAAATCAAATAAGTCATTCCTGAGTAGGCATTTTTCCACATTCAGTTGTTCAGGAGACTTGACTCCTCTTGAAAGCACTATCGATAAGTTTGTCAATATATTATTTTCGTGAAAATCCATACGTATTCACCTACTCCCTTTGAGTTGAACCCTTCTTATATCCCGGTCAATGATAAACTTAACGAGTGAAGGAAACAGTCGTTTCACATAATAGGATAACTTGCCATTAAAACCAGGGATTATCAGGAATTTTCCCTTCTGAATTCCTTTTATAAGGGTTTTAGCTACTTTATCTGGTTGTAACAATTTTGCGTTGGAGGATATTGCTTTTGTCTCTTCAGGTTTCGTACGGTTTTCCACTTCAAACCCGGGAGTATCTGTATCCGGTGGACAAAGAACCGAGATGGAAATTCCAAACGGTTTTAGCTCACTTCGAAGAGCTTCGGAAAAGCCGATAACGGCAAATTTTGAAGCACAATAATCCGTTAAACCATACACACCAATGAACCCAGCAATGGAAGAGACATTAACAATATGTCCTCCTTTTTCTTTCATAAATGGAACTGCTTGTTCAATAGTGTTCCAGGTACCATAGAGATTAATTTTCATTGTTTCGTCAAATTGATCATATTCAACATCTTCAAACCGATAAGGAGTGGCACGACCGGCACAATTAATGAGAAGATCAGGAGATCCAAAATCATTTATACTGTTAATAAAAACAGATTTAACCTCTTCCCGATTGGTTACATCCATTGCCATCCAGGAAAGTTTCTGATCCTCAAATATTCTAAATACCTCTATCTCTTTAACAGCTTTCTTCAGCCGTTCTGTGTTGCGGGCGAAGAGGATTATATGGCATCCTTTACGAAACAGTAGTTTTGCCGTTGAAAATCCGATACCGCTGGAGCCTCCAACGATATAAACATTTTTATCTTTAAAATCTTTCATAACAGACCTCTCTGAATATTTTTCATCATATATTGCTATTGATATTTTCGTATCTAAATACCTGAACTTATATACGAGATATTGCCATAAGTCGATTCCGAACTTGTGTGAAATATTCGATATATTCATCCGATCGATAGTCAGGAAAAGTGGTATCCAAATGTTCAAACCGTTTATTGCGATAAATCAGTGTAACCTCAGCATAAATCCCATCTCTCAGATAAATTCGGTGAGCGTAATTCTTTGTTGTTGCCAGCACCAGCTTACTCGGTGAGATATATCCAGGGTCTAAGTTTATAGGTCGTGAAACAAATGGTTCCTTCTCGGCGAAAATTCTCTCCTGTTCATTCGTTTTCAGTTTGATCTCCGACAGTTGATCTGGATTTATTTTATTTTTAAAACTGAGAAACTTCCGTTTCAGATTCGGTCCCATTTCCTTTTCATAGTAGTCCGTAAAACTGAAATCGAAAATATCCGATTTCAAATCAGTAGGTCCATAAAACTTATTCAATTCCTCTTCTGCTCTATCAAACAGGTCTGTTCGAGATGTGATCATACCCACAATAAGTGTCACCGGTTCGGGAAATGTTGGAGAACTCATTAAATCCTCCTCACAGGCTCTTTGGCCCACTACACGCTCTGACACAAATACCACAAACGTGTTGACCGATAAAGGGAAGTTTCCTGAATTCATTCAATTTATCATAGCAGGCATCCAGATCAAATTCACGGGAAGATTCTTTGATCGCTGTCACTGGACAAACTTCTATACATTCCCGGCATTCACCACATCTATTCTCCATTGGGATACCCGGGTGATAAGGAGCATCTGTCAGTACTGTAGCATATCGCATTCGAGCACCGTATTCAGGGTGTATCAGCAGAGTTGGTCGTCCGATCCAACCAATTCCAGCAACATATCCGAGAAGCCGATGAGAAACCAGCCCCCTTCTACTCCCCGGTTCAGTAATCTGTGAGGCTGGCACTGCCATAGAATGATATCCTGTGTCTTGAAGTTCTAATGCCAGCCGGTATGCGATTCGATCCAGCGCAAAATTTGCTTGGCGGTAGAGGTGAAAATAAAGTGGAGTTGGTCGATCCTCAATCTGGTCAATGACAGCATCTACCAGACGAATTCCTATAACAATTGCACGGGAAAATTCTGCTGGTACATTTTTCAGGGCTTCTGGTTCCTGTTCCCGAAGCTTATCAATATCAGCAACTCTGATGGTAGCAAGCTTATGCTGTTTTGCGAATTGGTCTAAATCTTGAGAGTTTGATTCCATAAGTTCGGTAATGATAAGTTACCGAAATTTACAAAACACTCACCGAATCACAATAAAAAAGGGCAACGACCAAAATCACTACCCTTTGAACACTACTGTCGAAATTTCTTTTACTTCAAGAGTAACATTTTACGGCTCTGTGTATAGCCATCAGCACGAATCTGATAAAGGTATATTCCAGCACTCACAGGTTTGCCAGAGTCGTCTTTAGAGTTCCAAACAACAGACTTGTAACCTGCTTCTTGTGTGTTGTTAACCAGCTGTCTCAAAGTCCTGCCCAGCATATTGTAAATCACGATGGTTACGTGTGTTTGCTCGGGTAGTTTGTATCGGATCGTGGTAACGGGGTTAAATGGGTTTGGGTAGTTCTGGTACAAAGCGAATTCCTCTGGTAACATTGAGATATTCTCGTCAGATATCGATAAACTTTGGTCAAAATAAAACACTCCCATATCTGCTATTGTGCTATCTGGATCATAAGGTGAATTGGGGTCACCGGCATCAATACAAGGTGACATTGTAGAATCCTGAACAGGATAATTTGTCCACGATAAATGATAATCTCCATTTGCTGGGTCTACAAATAATGGATCTGCATTGATATTGCCTGTGCCTGCCCAACCACCTTGAATATCTGAATAAGTTGCATTAACTCCCGAACCATCAAAAATGTAAATCTCCTGCGGTGAATCATTCCACAGAATACAATTCACTAAACTCGGGTTGGAATACCAATCGCAAAAAATCCCGCCACCATAAGAATAAGCCGAATTGCCGCTGATCGTCACATTCACCAAACTCGGGCTGGAATCATAGCAATAAATCCCGCCACCATAATCAGCCGAATTGCCAGTAATTATCAAATTACTTAAGGTTGGATTAGAAGAAATT
>CAZVFT010000025.1:10569-26863 GCA_964626495.1 uncultured bacterium | reverse complement strand
ATGAATCTATAAATGTGAAATGAGCATCACGGGATGATGGCATAATTATCGGACTTGGACCATGATTATCAGGTACCTGAAGTAGTGAACATGACTCCACTTTTTTAATAAGCTTTTGCCCATATGGAGCCGTATTGGGACCCTTTGTAACGGATCCGAGAACAGTCCCGATTCCAAAAGCTAATATTGTTAACATTAAGACCGATCGTTTCATTTTTCTACCTCACTTTCCATTACTGTTATTGACTTTCGTAATAAATCAACATCTCAAATATAATGTCAAAAAATATATATTTATAAATCAAATTCAAAGTATTGGATTTCAATAACGATTATTTCACCAAAAGAATTTTATGGCATTTTTCAAAATCTTGTCCTACCTGTACATCACCACCTATATTGGTGGTAATCATCTTTACAAAATATATACCGCTTGGATATTCTGAAGCATTCCAGTTAACGTGATAAACACCTGTTTGATGAACATCATTAACCAACTGGACTGTTTCCTGTCCAAGGATATTGTAAATCGAAATTATTACACTGCTTAATACAGGTACTTTGTATTGAACAGTCATTGTGGGATTAAATGGATTTGGGAACGGATTACCCAGTGCAAATGTTGTTGGTACCAGCTCATCCTGAATAATACCAGCAGCAGTAAAAGTGAAATATCCTGTTCTCAGAGAATTTCCCCGATACATATTCCAGTAATCATCTACCGTTCCTAGAGAATCCTTAACATCAATATTTACCACAGAACCTGTTGATCCAATCAATATCTCCAGATCATTATCCAGATCTGTATCGATGATAATAGGAGATCCTACGAATGAAAATTCATAATTAATTGGAAAATGCGTATAGGAAGTTCCATCTAAGTGATAGGCAACTAATTTACCTAAATCTGTCGCTGCAATTACTTCAGGATTTCCATCACCGTCTAAGTCAGCAAATGTAGGTGACGAATTGACCTCACCATCAATATTATTTGGCCAACCAGTGAGATTTGTGCCGTTAGAATTTACCCCATATAAATACCCATCTTCTGAACCAAAGAATATTCCAACATCACTTTCCATATCCACAAACCCAGGCGAAGTACTAATATCATCCCCTGCTGTCAGAGTAAATCGTAAGCTACCATCACTATTTATTGCATAGAAATTATCGTCTCTGGACCCTGCAAGAATAATTTTTTGGCCATCTACTTCTACAATGGCAGGTGCTGTTCGAAAATCCCCGTTGGCTGTAAATGGAAATCCACTCGCTACAGTCAGGTCATCATAGATCAGCCATAGATTATCACTATCAGTACTACATACAATGTCCACTTTCTCATTTCCATTAAAATCAGCTAAAGCCACTCCTCTCCGAATCTTCTCACCCAACTGATAGGGGAAACCTGCCACATCTGAACCATCAGGATTGATAGCAAACAATTTCCCTGAAGACGAATACCCGCCAAAAATGATCTCAAGGTTACCATCGCCATCTATGTCACCCAAAGCAGGGGTTCCCATTAGATACTGGTCTGCGTTATAATCCAGTTGTTCAGTACCATCAGAATTCAAGATATAAAGATGTTTACTTTTAGAGGTAATAACGATTTCAATATCTCCATCATTATCAATATCAACTACCGCAGGTGAACCCCAGATTTGGTTTCCTGTATCAAATGGGAAATTATCTAATTCCACACCGGAGGGAGCCAAAACATGGAGATTTCCGCCATAATCGCCAAAGATAATTTCATTTTCACCATCTCCATTTATATCGATAACAATAGGAGAGGATTCAACCTGGAAATCACTCATATATGGCCAACCACTCTGATTCAAACTGACCTCCTGGGTAAAATCAAATGATTCGTTGTATGGATCTCCTTGTGGTCCCTGTGCAGAGACATGAATCGTGAATACAATATCTCCTAATTGAATATCATTAGATAACTCAAAGGTAAACAAATCAGTGGTGTTCACTCCTATTCCGCCGGGATAAATAGTAGATGGATAAATGGCAATACTATCCATAATGGAAACTCCTGGCGTTGCACTGGTCAATGTAGCAGTTACGTCTTCGGCATTCTCTGCCCAATCTGCATTTTTTAGAAGCACCCTCATATTCGCTGCTTCACCTGGATTCAAAACACCGTCACCATCACTTAAAGTCCAAATCAGAACATGGGAATAATATTCAAGCTGAGGAATTGAGATATCTGGCAAAATACCTCTCAGCATTCCCTGATTTAAGTTAAAACTCGATCCACCTGGAGACAGGTTATCGAGGTAGAAATAGCCGTTTGCATATCCTCCCCATCCCCAATTACAATGGAAATAATCTAGTCCCTGATAGCCATCAATGTTCCAGGCATGCCCCCCATCACTGCCAAAACCCACATATATCGTGGGACGAGCATCATCTAACTCATCAATCAACATATCTAACCAAACTTGAGTTGAGTAGTTATTTTTTATAACATAGTTTATCATATCCTGTCTGTACCGAAAATGTTCATACAGTGCCGTTTTCGCAGATGGATACCCACTACCCACTGACGCCCCTGATCCTTCTGGATCATAATCCATTTCTACCGCAACACCACAGTGAAATAACAGGGTTTGTGTCGCTAAGGTTGGATAGGAATCGGGCATGTTATCAAAGTCATAAAACGTGTCGCCAAAATTTGCAGAGAGCTGGCCATACACTGGGTGAACGTAACTGTGAGATCCCACACCAGTATCGGGATGTGACCAATAATGCATTATTTGTCCCATAGACACTGCAACACATCCAACGGGGGTTCCACTAGGACACAAAGCATTCCACGGATAACCCTGGTCCCACTGAGCTTGAATCATGGGCTGTACATCCCTAACACCTCTACTTTTACTAATTTGCTTAGATTTATATTTTATCCACAATTCCTCGTTTTCCCTCAAGGTGGGTATGCCTTCCTCAATTGCATATTTTATTTCATCCTGATAATTATTCATCAACTGTTCGAGTTGAGGAGGAGCCTGATCAGGAGCGTATTCTCCTTCGAAGGCATATCCAAGAATGGGCCTGACTCGATCATCCGCTGCTATCATAACAAATCCAGCTGGGGAAAAATTGAAAATATAGATCAAATTGATATTCTCACTCTTTTCAAGATAGTACCCCTCTACATGAATATTCTCCAAGGCTACTTCACTTCTTTCAAAATAGAGGTTTTTTGCAACTTGAATTGCTTCAACCATTGATACTTCTTTTGCAAGAAGCAGATTGAAAATAGCAATTCCCATTGCAATAATATACATAGTCATTTTCTTCATTATATTTTCTTCCCTATCTATCAGCGTCTGAATCTCAGGGACCAGATGTTATTAGGAGATAAAGTTCTCTCAACCAGAGGAGAAACTTTTTCCTATTCGTTCTATTTATGTTAGCTTAAACTATTTAATCAGCAGAACCTTTTGAGTCCCTACATTATTGCCAGATGTAACCTTCACAAAATAAAGACCGCTTGAAAATTCAGACGCATCCCAAGTGATCATGTGATATCCAGCAGTCATACCTGCATTTAACAATTGATCAACCACCTGACCGGCAAGATTATATATCTGAACGGATACGTTCCCATCAGATGGTGTTTCAAACCGAATATTTGTATCAGGGTTGAAAGGATTTGGATAGGCTGGATGCAATACAAACACATCGGGGATTAAAGTGGTTTCTTCATCAATGCCAAGAGATTGGTCTAAATATACTCTAAGTATCAGGTTTCCATTAATCCCATAATTTGCTATCGGTTCCCATGTGGTACCTCCATCAGGACTGACATAAGAATATCCCGAATACGAATCCGTATCCACACCGAGTGGTAGGGTTGTAGAGAGTTCTTTAACTCCAAACCAGAATGTGTCATATATCTCAATCTGGTCATCTCCCAGGTCATAATAATTCCATCCAGCATCACCACCCATAATAACATGACTGTAAAGTTCCGCACCGGGTACACCGTTATCATCGTCAAATACCTTTAAATATAATGCACCACCATCACTCATCTGGTACCAAATTAACCGTGCTAAATAACCAGCAGAATCAGGCACAAACTTCACTGCCATATAATTCCCGGGACCCATCTGAAAGCCCAGTTCGGCGGTTCCATCATCATAATAATATTGGTTCCAGGTCGGATATATCAGAAAAACACCCACCTCATTTGAATAGGCAGACTCCCCTTCTTCATACAGTGCTGTAACTACATAGTAATTATCCTGACCCATCTGAGGGTCTGTGTGGACAAAAAACGTATCCGTTGTGGTACCAATTGAATCATAGGGTTCACCACTGGTGTCAGAATGATACACATTATATCCTTGAACCTGCCGGTTTTGATTCAACCATGTACCTTCTCTACCAGAACCTTCCACATAGCCCCGAATGAGCCAGTTATAGTCAAAGCTACCTGAAAGATCCGACCAGCCTGTCCCTAAATTAGCCCATAATCCAGCAACAGAAGGACCATCATCATACCCGGCTGAATATCCATTCGGATTAGCAGGTTCAATTTGATTCATATGATACCCAATCCACAATTCATCACCCATCTCAATTGGTATTGGTTCAGGGAGTGTGACTTCATTCCAATCTTCAATTGTTGGACTGGGAACAGAAACTTCCGCAACTAACGAGTCTGCCATCGTCCCCTTCCAGACGGAAACAGTATATTCAGTAGTCTGTGCGGTCGGATAAAATTTAACAATCGTTAGCTGACTGCCTGCATAGGGTAATAAGTCCGATGCAGTAAACCGGCTGGCAGCATCCCATTCTCCCGGATCGGTCAGACCTAAAGCACCAGTATAAATCCCATTATCCCAATAGATCCAGCCTTCTCCTCCACCTGCGAGTGGATCTATCCATTCAAGCTCTACCTCGTTATTTTCGTTTACGTTAGCAGTAAGGGTCTGGGGAGGTGGTAAAAAAGCGGTCGTATAAACCGAGAAATCATCAATAAAAAGCCCCGTTCCTATCCCTCCGTCATCATTACCATCAGTAATTGCCTCAAATCTTATTTGAACCGTATCACCAGCATATTCAGAAATATCACATGTTCCATTGTGCCACCCAAAATTTGCCAGGGCAAAATCCTGATCAATAAAAATCCAATCGGAAGTGAGTAAATTACCATTGTAAGCGTAATGCAGCATAGTCCAGGAAGGTTCATCGGTACCCTTTGCATATACTTTGTAATAATCCTCTAAATTTCCATTATTATCACCATCAGAATCTAACATATCGCAGAATACCCAATAACTGATATAAATTTCGTCTAAATCAGGTAACACATATTCCGGAGACTCCAATAAGTCTATAAGATTTGGTTCAATGGGACAATTCATAGCCCATGATCCGCTGTGAGGGTTGCTGTCATCCAGTACCCAGAAATCACCAGCAGCATCACCACCATATCCTGGGATCATTAAAGTGTCACCGGGAATTCCTTCACCATTACTTTCGAAAATACCAGCCACATTGATATTATCCACTCTTATTCCAAACAGAGAGGGATCATCTCCTGTATCATAGGCAGGGTCAGAACAAAAAGCAAAACGGATTTGAATATCTTGTTCAGCGTATGCTGATAAATCAAAAGTAGCATCCACCCAGCCGTTTGAAGTGCCTCCCCAGCCTGCAATTCCAGGTCCTTCAAGAAATTCCTCACCAAAACTATATAACGATTGACAATTATATACCGGTTCTCCTTCAATAACCTCCCACGTGCTACCACCATCGGCAGAAATCCGGATATTACTACCATCCCAACCATCGTACGGGGGACTGGCTCCAGCTGGATCTTCAACATTATAGTCCAAATTAAAAGTTAACGTGGAACTTCCCGCAGGGAGAGTGATGACAGGAGTGTCCATAACAATGTAACGATGACTGGTATAACCACCGAGAGCTTCGTCACCCATCCACCATGAGTACCCTTCATAGGAACCTTCACGAGATAGATGCCACCACTCGTTCCAATCTGTAGGACCAGTTCCATCTATGGTTGTCCAGCCTCCCATTCCTGACTCGAAATCTTCATCAAATATAATGGATACGTCATCTCGATTACCAGATATCTGCGGAGAATTGATTTTTTCCTCTCCTGGGTTACTATTAACTAATTTTACTTCAACATTGAAATTGTTTTTTACATTACTCATATTCAAATTCAAGTCCTCTGCAAACATAAGGGAGGTGAAAGTAAACAATACGAGTAACGAATATGTTTGTATCATTGATTTCATTTTTATTTTCTCCTTTTAATTAGTGATTAGTATCTCTTTTACTTTTTGCTAAAATAACAATATTAAATCTGAAATAGTGTGATTTACGTCAAATGTATATTTTATTCCTTTAAAATCCAAGCCCAATACCAAATTGATGAGTCACATCTAAAATACCATAATTCACATAAGCATAATCCACACTCACCTCAACGCCCCTTGCCACTATCCTTATCCCTCCTCCTGCACTCAACTCCGCTGTGTCATGACCTAAATGCATACCCACTCGCAAAAATCCCAACTCACGCCACGAATACTCACAACCAAAGCCGCCATATACCGTGTAATCTATCGGATTTACACCATCTACTGACAAAGATAAACGGTGAAACTGACTCTTAATAAATCCACTCCCAGGACCCATTATGTCATTCTTAATACCCAATCGAAATGACATCGGTAACGAAAAACTACCCGTAACCCGTGCCAGCGTACTGTCTACATCATACTCCTCCGGTACAACTACATTTAACCCCTCTCCTCCATATCGTACCTCAGGACCAAAATTGCTCACACTCATTCCCAAAATGAATCCGAATATCCCCGTGTCAAAATTAGACCCTATATCCACCGCCACCGTCTGCATACCTACCGTGTATATCTCATCTCGTATGTAATTTAACGTCATACCCACCTTCAAACGGTCTGTCAATCGTCTCGCATACGTCGTACGAAATGACATCGATATTACCTTGAAATCCTCTCCCGTTCCATCCGGATACCACTCATTCGTTACCTCCATAGGTCCCGAATCTAAATAAAATAGATGAAACCCTATATAATTACCCCCACCTATCTTCGCTCCATATGCTATTACATTATGTGTAATCCCCGCTATATAATTCGACCTGGAAATATACGTCTCCTGCCCCTTCAAAAACGCCACACTCGCCGGATTGTATGGTATCCCCGATACACCCTCCCCAGCTGCTACATACGCTCCTCCCAAACCTATTGCCCTCGCACTCGTCTCCAACTTCAACCAGTTGCAAGCAGACGTCGCTACCTTCGTCACTACATCAGGAATAGTCGCCACCTGACCAAATCCTAAACTGCAAACAGTCAATATAACTATAACAAAATTCCTGATATTCATCATCTCTTCCTACTATCGAACAACTGCAAATTTTCCTATGTGTTTCAAACCCTCAGATTCTACCGTATAGATGTACAACCCTGGTGCTACTACCTTACCATGTCCAGTTCTCAGATCCCACCATTCGTTACTATCATATTCATCATTATGATCCAACGTTACAACTCGCTCACCGGATATAGTATAAATAGTAATTCTGCACTGCTGAGGTAAGTGAGTAAACCGTAAACGGTGTGATAAAGATTGAGGAGTCTCGAATCTGGAATGAACGAAATAGGGATTTGGAACCACTTTAATTTCTTCAAGTTCTTCCTGTGTCACATCATAAGGCTTGCCAAGAAGAGATAAATCGGCAATCCAGGAATCGCCATCCACAAAGAATTTCTTTGGTTTTATGATTACATAGTCGCCATCTTTCCAGGGATATTGTATCTGCCAAGGATTCTCATTTATACCATCATCATTCTCATCAATAAACTCAATGGGATCAATATCCTCCATAATATCCTCACTGGCTTTCCACAGCATCCCTTCGTGCCCAACATACTCTCCAGCGTTATAAATTTGACCAATTTCCCATGACTCGTAACTGATATCAGGAAACGCATCATGGAGGTTATAAGTTATATTCAGTATAAAAGTCTTTTCCTCTGTTATTTCAGTCCCTACTCTAACAGTGTCACCATAAAATTTTATTTCCTCATTCCTGGTCCATAAACAATCATCCTCACCATCATCGGGACTTGCAGGATCATAATCACCATCCAATCCATTATCTGAATGAGATAAAGCTACCTGCCTTCTTGTAGTCATATTAATTATTTTGAATGGGAGAACCGTTTTAGTTGGTCGATCCATACAGGTCCCTTCGCCAGGAGATACTTTTACAACTGTATCCCTTCCTGTGGTACCAAACACAATCTTATAGTCAAAATTCAATCCTCCACTATAATTTTGCCAATAACTAAGGTCAATATCAACGGATCTAATCACGGTACTATCAGCTTTCCATACCAACTCCTGAATCTCTTCAAAATCTTCACCCTGGGGGGCACCTTTAGGCATATTGTCAAACCGAAATCTTATACCATCGAAAGTATCTGTCCAATTATTCTGATAATCTTTTTCATCCAAATATTTTATAGGGAAGGCTTCCAGTCTATAATCAGGCAACCTGATGATTGAATCTTGACTGAAATTGCTGCTGTCTGCTCCAGGGAGATCCATCAGGATATTAATACTATCCAAAGAGGTTACAGGATTGTCAGATGTATCAACATTAAAGGAAAATTCATCTCCCCAATTAACCGGAATTTGAGCTGCTGGACGATTCAGCACGGGAATTGTATCAACTTCATAGGTATATAAAACAGGGTTATCAATAGCATAATTTTCAAAAGAAGTCCCTAAATCCGCCTGGATTTCAAATCGAATCAAAGCATCCGACAAGCTATCTTCATTAATAATCGTGAAAAAGCGATCTCCCGTTCCAATGGTACCTAAATTGGTAACAATAAACTCGTCTGCCTTTCTCGGATTTGGAAAGGTAATGTTACTAGCGTGATATCCCGGAATAATAGTTACAAAATTAATATCCTCAGGTGTAATCCCCTTTGAACATTCCAAACTTTTATAAGGATTTCCATTATGAGTGAAATGATCAGGATTTGATTTTGACCAGATAAACTTCTCAGAATAAATTTTCTCTCCATTTGTGACTCCTAATAAAGGATTTAAAATATAGTATTCCTTGTTATCAGCAGTATCCACAAAAGAGCTTTCAATATCATAACTCAATCTATGATAAATGAAAGTATCAGCAGGCATTGTATCCAAAAATGTGTGATGATATTCATAGTCAGTTGTATCTGTCCTAAGCCCTATATCATATGCTGTGAGTGAATAGGTATATTCCACACCATCAACAACATTTGAATCAATGAAACTATATTTAAGGCCGGTATTATCCCCAAGATTAAACCTTGGAGCTAATGGGTCATAACCTGAGATTCCTATTCCCCTGCTATTCTCGCAGTAATAACCATTTGTATAAATGCAATGAGAGGTATCCTGTTCGAAATCCAGGTCAAATTGAGCAATAGGCTTCCACCCGACGGGTTGACCTTCGTAATCATACAAAATATCGTCAGGTCCTCCCCATGTTTTGCCGCCATCAGTACTCTTGTACAGCTTGTATCCCTCAAAATCAGCATATCCCGTCAAAGAATCAATGGAATTTTCAGACGTTTTATCCCATGTTAACATCACAACTCCGTGATCTACTGTTGTGAATAGAGGAGGGATTATAGGGGGTGAAAAGAAATTGTCGCTAACTGTAATCACAACCGTATCCGGTTCTGAATCAGATCTCCCATCGTTTACAGTAAGCGTAAAGATATAATCTGTATCTTCTAAAACATCAGGAGCTATAAAAGTAGGAGAAACAGACGTGGTATCAGAAAGGATAATACTTTCAGGAGCAGTCCAACGATAACTAAAACTGCCAACGACAGTGGTATCATAACTAATAATAGTCCATATTCTCAATTTTGAACCAGAAGCATCTAAGGAATATTCATCACCTTTATAGATTTTCCTATCTTCACCAGCGTCTGCTATGGGAGACTGATAAGGAATAACTGTAATCGTAACGTTCTCTTCATCCGAATTAAATTCACCATCATCCACAGTAAGTGTAAATGTGTAATCTGTATCTCCGGAAACGTCAGGGGCAATAAAGGTGGGTTTTACAGCATTCGTATCGGAAAGTACTATCCCATCAAGAGATGTCCAGTAGAATGAATATTCATCATACGGTTTCCATACACTGCTATCTGCATAAGTAATGACCCTTCTATTCCCTGTTTTCCATTTCCAGTCTTCTAAATCAACATCAGTATCCCAGTACCCATAGGAAATTAAAGTGGCGTTTGGATCTTCGGAGCGAGACCCATTCAGTATTACCTCAACACCCTCCGTAATAGTTTGATCTTTACCCGGTTTTGCTACCGGATAACGAGCTTCTACCGACACAACAACGTTGTCTGATTCTGAATATAATTCACCATCATTCACTTGTAGCGTAATTGTATAATCCTTATCACTACCAATACTAGTTGGAATTGTAATAGTGGGGTTAGCAGTATTTCCTCCTGATAAAGATAATGTATTGGAGAGATCTTCCCATTCATAGTATAATGAACCACTATTTGGATCATATGAATTAGAACCATCAAGAGTAACCAGCGAATCTTCAAAAAAAGTTGAATCGGGGAACTTAACTACAGTGACTATTGGATAGCGTGCTTCTACAGAGATAACTACGCTAGCTGTGTCCGAAAGAAGATCACCATCATCAATGACAAGTCTAAATGTATCTTGCCTATCTTCACCAATATATATTGGAGTTACAAAAATTGGATTAGCAACGGTAGAATCTGAAAGAGTTATGCCTTCTGGAGCAATCCAACTATAATTAATAACACCAGTACTTGTAGGGTCATATGAATTCTCACCAACCAGTGTGACTACACAATTTTCATAGAAAGTACTTTCTACTCCATATTCATAAAATGTAGTGTCATAACCTTTATCCTCAAAAAAAGTAGAATCAAAACTTGCCAGTGCAAGTGGAGGTTGATTATTTACCACAACTGTAATAACAACTGTATCCGGAGTTGAATAATACAAACCATCATTTACAGACAGGGTGAAAAAATAACCTGTATCTACAGAAACGGCAGGTGCGGTAAAGGTGGGATATACTTCTGTTGAATCTGAAAGAGTAATGCCTTCTGGAGCAGTCCAGTGATAAGTCAAAGTACCTGTATAAGTAGAATCATAAGAAGCGGAACCATCTAAGGTAACCACGGTTTCCTGGACAACGGTTTGATCTATCCCAGAATTAGCCACAGGCGGCTGATTATTGGTTACAGTAATATTGACTTCTTCATCACAGGAGGTACA
Source organism: uncultured bacterium (assembly GCA_964626495.1). Classification (GTDB taxonomy): domain Bacteria; phylum Fidelibacterota; class Marinisomatia; order Marinisomatales; family CAZVFT01; genus JACNLN01. The sequence continues at coordinate 15,472 of CAZVFT010000025.1, read as the reverse complement.
ATTGTGTGAACCAGCATAAGTAAAAGTATCACGATCGTAAACAATCCATTCAGAATCTTCAGCATTTTCTTCCCCAGCAGATGATTCCCAGTCCACATTTCCCTGGACAATATTATGTTTTCTTACAAGCGTGTGATTCTTAGTAGCATCTTCCACACCTGCTACCTTCCAGCCACTACCTGGATCATCTCCTTCTTCCCCAATTACATCAATAAGTATGCCGTTCTTTGCGAGCCCAACAGCATCATCACCAGACATATTGCTCAATGTACTCCACTCAATATGGCTGTGCTCTGTTATGTCGTCGTCAGCACCGGTTGAAGACTTCACCACAACAAGCACCGAATCAACTTCCAATATACCATTTAAGGAAAAGTTGTACTCAAACCAATCTCCCCCATTTTTTATAAGCCAGATTTCATAAGTTGATAAATCAACGGGATATCCTGTTCCATTGTAGATCTCAATATACCTATCGTTACTCGAACCCGTTTCTGCATATTCCGAAATATAAATGTCAAATGCATAAGGCTCCGAATCATCCAGACCATCGTTTACGGTGAGTGAAAAAGTAAAATAGGTAGAAACATCTACATTTGGAGCAGTAAATGTGGGAGAAATTGAAGTCTCATCCGATAGATTTATATCAGGCGGAACAGTCCAGAGATAGGTCAATTCTGATCCTTCGGGATCATACGAATCTGAACCATCTAGGGTTACAAAAGCACCCCCCGCAACTACCTGATCTACTCCAGGATCAGAAACCGGGGGAGAATTCCCCAAAACAGTGATAACCACAGTATCTTGGGCAGAGGTAGCATCACCGTCATCAACTGTAAGAGTTATCATGTAATCTGTAGTAATATCGATATCAGGAGCTATAAATGTCGGTTTTTCTATCGTTTCGTCAGAAAGATCAATCCCAAGAGGAGCTGTCCAAGAATAATTTAATACTCCCGTACTCGTTGTATCATATGAACCAGAACCGGTCAAAGTCACTTCAGAAAATTTTTCAACAGTCTGATCTTCACCTGCATCAGCAACCGGTGGAGTGTTTATCGTTACAACAGTAATAACTACTGGATCAGGGTCTGAATCCCATTGTCCATCATTGACAATCAATATAATGGTATATGCTTCAACTGAATCAACAACCGGTGCAGTAAATGTGGGATAAATCGCTGTGGTATCTGACAAAACAATATCTTCGGGTGCTGACCATCGATAGGTAATTTCTTCGCCCTCAGGATCATACGAGCCCGATCCATCGAGAGTCACAGGTGTATTTTTCACTACTGTCCGATCTGGACCCGCATCAGCAACAGGAAACCAACTTTCTGTGCCAGCAAAGATAAAATTCACTGTGAAAAATAAAAACAGTACTAACCCTATTTTTCTCATCACTATGTATTCAATTTTCTTCAACAATTGTATCCATTTGTGAACGGTAGTTATCGCTAAAATCCAAGCCCAATACCAAATTGATGAGTCACATCTAAAATACCATAATTCACATAAGCATAATCCACACTCACCTCAACGCCCCTTGCCACTATCCTTATCCCTCCTCCTGCACTCAACTCCGCTGTGTCATGACCTAAATGCATACCCACTCGCAAAAATCCCAACTCACGCCACGAATACTCACAACCAAAGCCGCCATATACCGTGTAATCTATCGGATTTACACCATCTACTGACAAAGATAAACGGTGAAACTGACTCTTAATAAATCCACTCCCAGGACCCATTATGTCATTCTTAATACCCAATCGAAATGACATCGGTAACGAAAAACTACCCGTAACCCGTGCCAGCGTACTGTCTACATCATACTCCTCCGGTACAACTACATTTAACCCCTCTCCTCCATATCGTACCTCAGGACCAAAATTGCTCACACTCATTCCCAAAATGAATCCGAATATCCCCGTGTCAAAATTAGACCCTATATCCACCGCCACCGTCTGCATACCTACCGTGTATATCTCATCTCGTATGTAATTTAACGTCATACCCACCTTCAAACGGTCTGTCAATCGTCTCGCATACGTCGTACGAAATGACATCGATATTACCTTGAAATCCTCTCCCGTTCCATCCGGATACCACTCATTCGTTACCTCCATAGGTCCCGAATCTAAATAAAATAGATGAAACCCTATATAATTACCCCCACCTATCTTCGCTCCATATGCTATTACATTATGTGTAATCCCCGCTATATAATTCGACCTGGAAATATACGTCTCCTGCCCCTTCAAAAACGCCACACTCGCCGGATTGTATGGTATCCCCGATACACCCTCCCCAGCTGCTACATACGCTCCTCCCAAACCTATTGCCCTCGCACTCGTCTCCAACTTCAACCAGTTGCAAGCAGACGTCGCTACCTTCGTCACTACATCAGGAATAGTCGCCACCTGACCAAATCCTAAACTGCAAACAGTCAATATAACTATAACAAAATTCCTGATATTCATCATCTCTTCCTACTATCGAACAACTGCAAATTTTCCTATGAATTTTTTATCGCCCGACTCCACAGTGTAGAGATATAAGCCGGGAGCAATTTCCTGATTATTTACCGTCCTCAAATTCCACCATTCACTTCCTCCCGTCTCATGATTTAGTGTCTGCACTTTCTCACCTGAAATGGTGTAAATAGTAATCTCGCATATTTGTGGCAAATGAGTAAACCTTAAACGCTTTACATATTCAGTTTCATTAAATCTGGAATGAACGATATATGGATTTGGAACGACTTTAATTTCATCAAGATCATCTTCGGCAGGATGACCGGGTGTCACCGTGATAAAATTCCTGTCATGTACGGTCGTTCCCTTCGAACATTCAATACTTTCATATCCATCAGGACTGGACCAGCCATCGGGATTTGAATAATTGGTATCCACAACAGCTTGAAATTGGCCATTCCCGATGGGAACTAAGCGTGTACTTATTGGAGTTTCCACGCCCATATCATATGCGGTAACAGAATATGTGTATTCAATACCATCGTGTACATCATAATCAATGAAAGTATAAGTAGAATCATTAATCTTTGAAAAATAATAGAGTGAATCATTCAGCCAGAATTCATCATCAAGCCCTGTGTCATTACCTAAATGAAACCACGGTGCCATAGGGTCGGGACCTGAAATTGAACCTCCGCGAACTATCCCATCTACACAACCACCATCTTCTTCAAAGCCCCGCACACAATATGCTGAATCCTTTTCAGCAGAAAGATCAAATTGGGCAATAGGTCTCCAACCAACAAGAATATCTGAAATATCATAAATCTTGTCCTCGGGACCACCCCAGGTTTTTCCACCATCAATACTTTTATAAATCTTATATCCTTCAAAATCAGTATAACCGGTAACTACGTCCTTAGCCAGCTCTGCTTCATCACCCCAGGTTAGTGTAACTTTTCCGTGATCCAGTGTAGAAATTATAGTAGGTTTTGTAGGAGGTGTATATCCCTGGTAATGGGAGTTATACATAATTTGAGCAAATCTTGCATTCTTTATCAGATCGAATTTATTTTGACCAAAGATAATACAAAATGAGAAGGGAACTTCCTCCCCCACGTCGACATCAAATGGCCCACAGCTCATAATGAGCACACAATCCAGACCGTTTCCTGGTTCAGGACCCCCGGTGAATTCATCCGTTTCATACAATCCTTCAATAGAATCAAAATGTGGGTTCAAATATGTATCAAGATCCGTATCTGGATAAGGTGTATGGAAAAACCAATCTTTTTCATCAGAGCTAATATTTGTGGTATCTCCTGCGATGACCTTGTACAAAATTTCCTCCCTGTTCCGGGCTTGAGGTCGACCTTTTGCACCAGCGCAACAGTTCATATTACTTTCACGCTCTACGACACCAGGACGATTGTACCAATCAAACCAGTGCCAGTCTGTCATCTTTAGGGATTCTCCCGGATAGCGGTCTGGGAAACCATCCCCGTCTAGATCAATTACTTCCGTTGCTTTGGGTGTGTCCAGCATCTGTGTTGCTACAATAGCCAAATCTGTAACACCATTACTGTTACCATCGTAATCGTAGATCATGGCCATACTGATAACGAGGGAATCGCCAGCAACATAAAAGCGTTCATCGTAATATTCCATAAAATCATCTGCATTTGTGTGTGGCCAGAAATTTCCGTAGATATCGGTAGAGGCAGCATCTGCGTCCATGTAGAAACCGAGATACATATCTTTGTAATTAAATCCTTTTCCCCGGTTTAGCTTGGTTCCATCAGGCATAATCATCCCCTCGCCACATAACTGCTCTGCTGGATCATTAGTGACAAATCCAAATTCATCAAGCATATTACCATCCTCATCGGTTGCACACCAGTCTCCACTTTCATTCCTCGCTCTTACTGTTACAAATAAAATATCCTCAGCATATGAAACACCATACGAATGCACTTCTGCCTTTACCCTAAACCCCATAGGATAGCCAGTCTGTTCATATTCATTATTGGTGTTGACGATATTGCTTCTGTGCGCCCAGCGGTCATCAAACTCCATATAAACATCATTATCAGAAATAAATCTACCTTCCACAATCTCCCAGCAATCTGGATCCTTCCGGGTTCCAGAACATTCTGGATGTTCACTAATCCAGTTCGGGTTACCTCCGTGATAATCTTCCGCCCACCAACCAGGCCAGAAGGGTTCCTCCTCTCCACTCTCTTCGTTAAAACGGGTAGGCCAGGTTGTAGAGTAACTGCTGTGTGCAAGCAATGGATAGGTATCACCAGGATAACTGAAAGGTGTATCGCTAAAAAGATCCCCAGCATCAACATCCGTATTGTGAGTATTCATCCTGGCTTTATTTGCGGCATGCCACTCTGTATTTGTGCTGGGTCTCCATCGGG
>CAZVFT010000025.1:0-10469 GCA_964626495.1 uncultured bacterium | reverse complement strand
ATCCTGGCTTTATTTGCGGCATGCCACTCTGTATTTGTGCTGGGTCTCCATCGGGTGAACCACGATTCAGCCACATTGGCACCATAATACATATAGTCATCATCCGCAGTCCATTCCTCCTGATCATCACCATAATAATAGATATCAAAATCATCACCACGCTCTTTCAACTTCGGTCGCAATGCCCACGGTCTTATTAATCCTATCCGTGACCTCGGATTATTGGGGTCTGCTACACCCTCAACACTGATAAATAGTGTATCATTGCTAAAACACCACTGATTTATATCATCTATCTGACCTACACTTAAAACTTGTGTTCCTACATCCCCCCGATCCTCTTCAGCGTTAAAAAGAATCCCCACAAAATTGGTGTCACTGTCACTGAACCAATCATTATAGGCCTCCCGGGAACACCAAACTTTTCGATCGGGAACATCCCCTGTTCCAATCGTCTCGTGAACATCCCAGTCGTATCTTGATGAATATGCCTGTCCCGGCACACCGGCTACGAACGATACATGAGGCAAATAGGTATAATCTCCCCAAAGTGCCGCTGGATGGTCGTCCCAGGTGATGAAATTTCCGTAGTTTGAAACGGCACTCTTAACTTTCCCTTTCAGCAGATATCCCTTGGCACGATCATTCATTGGGTTTGTGGGAAATGGATAGTCACCAATTTTCCCCAGTCTTGATCTTCCAAAATCAAAATCTGCGTCTGCCCCCGTTCCATATTTCGGTTCAGAACCAAACGTGATTCCTATGAGTATTATAGATGTAAACGCAAATATTTTAACTGGCATAACTTTTTTCATTCTACCCTTAGCTATCTAAAATCAAATCTAACAAAGAAATTCATCTCCCTTGGTGATGCGAACATCCACGGCATATCGTAATACGAACCCGATATTGAACCATCATTTATTGGCAGTGCTACTTCCTTCAAATAGTATTCACCAGGGTCATCCGGTTTTCCCGTTAAAGGCCAGATGTCAATAGCATTATCCATATTAAATAGATTATAAACATTGAGACCAAGAGAAATCTTTACGTTCCTAAACTGGAGATACTTTGAAAGGGATAGGTTTACATTACTCCAGTCTGGGGCGCGTTTTGAATATTTATTTTTTACGTCCCATTGGGGCTTATCACCGTTAAAAATCATCGGCGTATAAGGATATCCTGAAAGATAAAAGCCAGTAAGAGAAGCATTAATCCCAAAGGGCAACCGGGTATACAAAGTTACTGTTAAATCGTGAGGACGATCATACGGCATGCGAAATTCCTGCGACGGTGCATCTATTGCTTCTAGTCCTTCAGTAGCCCAATCGTGCTCACTATTGGCTTTTGCAATAGAATAGGTGTACTGGATCATTGTATTGATAAGCATCCCTCGATTTTTAAGTGTAAAATCAATACCCTTAGCACTACCATAATCACCGTTGTCGAAAACCTGATATTCATAGACGCCACTTTGATTATACTTATAGGTTACTAATTGGTCCATATCCTTAAGCCATCCTAAAATCGAGAATCCCCAATGACGTCCCACCTGGATATTGAACCCGAATTCATAAGATTGTGTACGGGAAGCATTCATTGTGGCATTTCCTAAATAACCTTCCCCTTCTTCAAAAAGTTCTTCAGGATCCTCCAACCTGTTGGTATTGAGATATACATTTTGGAAAATGGGGGTTTGATAGTACAAACCGTAACTGAAAGTAAATGTCGCCTGATCCGTAATCACATGACTGAACCCAAGACGGGGACTAATTTTATAAAACCACTCGCTTGGTTTAAAAATTACTTTCTGCATCGGAAATCCGGGATCATCACTTGCTGATTCATTATAATTCCAAACTCCATCATCCTCACCAATATCATCTGTATTTGCTCTGCCATCCTCCCCCACATCCGCAAAGAACCAGGGGCGACCTGGGGAAAATTTTCCCAATGTATCCGCCCAGATACGAGTATTGTAATTCACCGCATCAATTCGAATACCAGCATTCATCACCATCCATGGAACTTCGAATGTGTTCTGGATATAAGCAGAAATTTCTTCTGGTTCACGAAAATCATCCCATTTGCCGTTTTCATTAGCGTCATCAAATGCTTCACCAGAATCCCACTGCCCGTTACCTTCACCAAAATCTGGTCCTGGATAATCAGCATCTGTCGGCAACAACCCATCCGGTCCAGTATCGTACCAATATTCAGCAAAAGTTTGCGTAGAGGCTGCGTCACCTAACCAGGGATTCTTCACCTCGTAAAAGTTTAACTTATGCGATTTATAATCAAACCCCGTTCTCACCTTCCACTCATCCGTTAATTGAGACGTAATATCAAAGCGCAATTCATTTGTGACAGCTTGCGATGTCCCGTAGAACCTGTCGTGCCCTCCAAAAGCACGTCCTTCCAACCAAAATCCACCACCGGGTAAATAGTAGAGAGAGTCAGCATAGGATGTATCGGGGTAATCACCATAGATTGAATATGGATACCGCCCATTTTCGTACCAGGGTGGATTATTGTAATTTTCACTCCCTTCACTCTCCCAATACGGATCTTGTTCGTATTCAGTCCAGAGATGAAAATAATCATAATGAGATGTATACCCCTCATACATTTCTGGGGTCAGCCAGTAGTCACCATCCCTGTAGGTGCATTTTTCCGCAAATTCAGGTCCATCCCAAACCCCGTTCCCATTGGCATCCTGGCAATATGGGTCATTGGGATCGGAATTAAATTCGTCAATTCCTGGATCGTAAAGCCCGTTGCCATTCATATCAGTAAAATCTTCAGCAACTTCCCAGTTATATATACCCGGAGTAGATCCATAGTACCAACCGCTCCATTCATCCTTCATGGTATAACGTACTGTATCTCCATTTTCAGAAAGCAGATAAGGTACCACATTTGGGTTGTAAGGATCAGAAATAGAACGATCAAGACCTGCTGGATGACGCCATTCAAACCAATCCGGATATCCATCATTATCACTGTCACTCCATCTGACACCCTGGAATTTATCCTGAACAAACCGCGATAGTCTGAGTGTATAAAAGGTTCTGCTTGTTAATGTCTGGTTTAATTCAAATGTAAATCGGTGGGTATCACGAAATAACTCATTTTGGCCATTATCCCAATAGAGATAGAGACTTTTAAATCCTTTTCTGTGTGCAGCTACTCTCCAGTATGACAAATTAAATCGAAGCTTATTGGTAGGATTATAAGACAACTTACCAAATGTGTCCCAGGTTCTATCAAATCCAAAGTCACGAAATCCAGCTTCATTGTCCCAGGGTTGTAATAGGTTTCTTCTGTTTTGATCGTTCCCGGGATCTCCTTGAATAAATACCTTATCGTCAAATTCATAGACTTGATAGGCTCGATGATCCGTGTATTGTCCAGACACCCAATAACGAATTTTATCATATCCAGGTAGAGCCCCTCCAAATCCTAAATTGAAGTCATTATATCCCCTCAGTGCATCGTACTCCGATCCCATCCCAGCACCAACTAAACTGGTTTCGTATTTATACTTGAATTGAAATTGATCTCCGCCAGAATTAGTATGCATGTTAGATACTGCTGACATAGCATCTCCATACTCTGCGTTGAATCCACCCGGCTGCCAGTCAAATTCCTTCACGGCAAACAAATTCAACCGGGTTCCATTCCCGATGCCGCCAAAGATGGGATTTCGAATATAAAGACCATCAATCATATAGGCTATTTCCCCGGATCTACCACCACGTACATGGACTTCCTCAAGACCTCGCTCCTCATGATCGGGAATTCCTTGAGTCCGACTTACGACCTTTACCACACCTGATTGTAATGTATATAATTCGGTAATATCTCTTAGAGGAAGCGCTTCAATCGCCTCCTTATCCACTGTTACCTTCTTGGCTGTCGTACCCTTCTCCACAAGTTCCCGCTCACCAACAACATGGATAACTTCCCCTTCGATTGCAGCTACAGGTATGCTGAAATTCAGCCAGATCGTTTTATCCATTATCACTTCTACATTCTCAACAATTTCTTTTCTATATCCCATCATTTCCACTGTGATATCATAGGTCCCTACAGGAATGTTCAAAATGAGATAATTACCATCAATATCCGCAACAGAACCAATTGCCAGTTTTTTAATATAAATCTGTGCCCCGGGTAGGGGATTTCCATCCACATCGGTTACTTTACCACGAACAGTACCGTCGGTACCAGCCAAAACAAAAGAAACCATACCTAATAAAAATAAAGTCGTTTTAATAAGGCTTTTTATTTTCATATAGACTTTACATTATCCCTTAAATTATTGATCAACGGGAATTTCGACCCGTTGTAACCCAACTGTTCTTTTAACCTGAAATGGGTCATTATTTAACTCTTCTATATTCTTCAGATCATCTAAATTAACTATTCGAGATTTTCCCAATAATTTACTCATCGAACGAGAGGAACTAGAGGGAACATCCCTGAATTCAGCCAATTCCCATCTGGAATATCCTAACCAGAATTCATCCTCCATCCATACTGGCTCAGTCCATCGGATGTAAACTTCATCTTTTACGATTCCAAAATCCTTTACCAACCAGGTAATATTTTTCTCACCATACTCTACACCACTACCAACCATCGTCATTGTCATTTCTCTAGTAATACGAAAACAGTCTGAAAATGTTGTATCCACAGCGGGACACTCGTCAATACTAGTAACACCTAAAGTTGTGTCTCCATAACAGATTATTTGCCCATTATTCACATAACCCCTCACCTGCTTCGCTGGAACAGTTACATTATCAACATCCACAGCATAAGATTCTTCAATATAATAAGTGGCAATTGGTGTCTCTACAGTAGTATCAGTAACTACCCGTTCACCATCACGAATTAAATTACCATAGGTGTAATACAGAATATCTTCCACTGCATTTTTCTCATACCAGAATCCATCTTCAATTTCACCGGGTGTCCAATAATAGCCGTACGGTTCGAAATAACTTGGATGGATCAATTGATAAATATACTCATCCTGTTTAAACATCAGATAGTCATACTCCTTAATACTATCTCCGGTAGCACTATCCAGATATTTCCACTCTGTTTTTGTTATAAAATAATCACCGATGTCACCACTCTCTTCAATATGTTCAATAATCCGATTTGTATATAATGTTACGATAGAATCAACATCCACAACAGCTGTAGATTCAGGATCTACAAATTCGATTTCCTCAATTAAATTACTATATACGATTCCCCATCGGGTTATTAGTGAATCACCTGGTCCGATCTCTATTAGTATTCTTGGATTGCTAAGGTCCGGGTAATTATCATAAGACACCAGCAAGTTATTTGGAATTGGAACAGGTTCTATGATAAATAATTCATCAGAATCAGGCTGACTATTATTATTCAGATCTGTATAGTCTTCAACTGGATCTAGAACCCCATTACCAACGTCGGTAAATGGTTCACCATCATCCCAAATACCATTTCCATTTGTATCGGTAAATTCTTCTGCATCATCCCAGATACCATTACAATTTCTATCCTGAAACGGCTCAGTTCCGTATTGCACGCCATCACCATTAATATCATAAAAGGATTCGGCAGGATCCCAAATACTGTTACCAGTATCAATAAATTCAAAAACTACATCGATGGAGTCACCATCATTATTATAATCATGTAGTTTATCTTCATTTTCCTCCCAATTACCATTATCATTTTCATCTTCAAATTCTATCAAAATATCATTGTAATCACCGTCATTATTAAAATCACTAATTTCTTCCTCAGCTTCTCCATCCCGTAAGCCGTTATCATTACAATCCGTATTCACTCTGAACATTAATGAGTCATTACCAATAATCTTTCGATCAAATTCAAAAACAACACTGGCATACCAACTGTCATTATTATATGGGGTAATAGTTTCCACCCACTCCGATGAATCTACAAATACTAATTCTCCTTCTATCAAAGTATCCATAACAGCTCTATAGTATAGTGAATCTAAAGTATCGGTATAATAAATGGTTGAATCTTCTAAAATCCAGTCAGAGTTCACCGGTTTATAACGCTGACTTTCCGGTTCTTCGTCCAGGTCTCCCCATACCATTTTTTCAATGTTCTTAAATGGTGTGGATAAAACAGATACTGAATCATCAACGGTAACATCAAATTGTGTAAGTGTATCTAAGCGACTTCTTTTCGTAATATCTTCTATATTCGTATCCGATGGAGCAATTTCAAGAAGGTAATCTGGGAAAGTTTTAAAATTTAATGTAGGTGGGTCCTTATCATATAAATCCATATAATCAGAGTAAGAGTAATTAAATGAACTTATATCAAAACGAAAAAAGTCAACATCGATATCTTCCCCAAAATCATAAAAATAGTCGTCAACATACCCCTCAATACCACTGCCAATGGAAGGCTCATTTAATGTATTGGTTGCGTCGCTCAAATCTTCCGAATCATCAACAGGTTCCTCACAACCAAAGAAACCAAAACAGAATATTGTGATGGTTAGATAGATTAAAATATTTTTGACGTTCACAGGTTTCTATTTCCAAGTGTGAATTTTTCCAGCAAACATTGCGTCAAGTTTATTTGTATTTTTTTTAAAAAAAAAGAAGAAAATATTTCTAGCCTGAACTATTCACCAGGGCTCGCCATAGGAGGCTACGGACTCCCCGTGGCGGGACGCCCAGGGCCGAGGCCCACGAATGAACACGAAGTTACACTAATATTTCTATTTCACTTATGAGATGCGTTATGTGTGCTAAAACTTTAATGTTTGTTTACCAGTTCTCTTTTGTTAACTACTTATTTATGTTGCCTTTGTGTCAATTCGTGCAATTCGTGGCGAATAATCCGGGCTAGATTTTTTTAAGGATCGAATGATCAAAAATTTCACAGGTTCACTGTAGATAACAGGAAATGTGCTAAATATTTACTCATCTATGAACAAGAACATTATCAATCAATCCGTATTCTTTCGCGTTCTCAGCCGTCATATAAAAATCTCGATCTGTATCTTTCTCAATTTTTTTCAAAGACTGACCTGTTTGTTCAGATAGAATTTTATTGATTCGATTTTTAAGAGCTTGTATTTCTTTTGCCTTTACTTGAATGTCACTGGCGGATCCTTCCGCACCACCCCATGGCTGGTGAATCATAATTCTTGAATTTGGGAGTGCTGATCGTTTCCCTTTTGCTCCCGCTCCGAGTAAAACTGCTCCCAAGCTGGACGCCTGCCCCATACAGATGGTTGCTATATCAGGTTTGACATAATTTATCGTATCTAAGACACCCAATCCAGCTGTCACTGATCCTCCAGGTGTATTGATATAAAGGGAGATGTCTTTCTTTGGATTCTCCGCTTCTAAAAAAAGAAGCTGGGCAATAACCAAACTGGCTACTTGATCATCTATGGGCATTCCTAAAAAGACAATACGTTCCTTTAGAAGTCTGGAATATATGTCATACGCTCGCTCCATCCGCCCCGTTTGCTCAATTACGATTGGTATGATCTGTGATTTGGTACTCATTTTTATATCCTCTTATTCTGATCTATCCATCAGCCACTAAGGTCGGGCTCGCCGTAGGGCTATGGACTCCCCGTGGCGGGACGCCTAGTGCCGAAGCTTAAGTTTCACGCCCGCTTACCACCCGCAGCGCGGGGCGGGCAGGAAGGAAACGTATAAAACTTAAGAGATTATTTAATCATTAAATAATATCCATTCAATATGGTTATAACTTTCACAATATTAATACTTTGTGTATCTTCGTGCTCTTCGTGGCAAATTATTCAAGTTATAACTTTTCACATAAACTCACTATTTTGAATAAGGAGATTCATTCTGATGTAACTTCCTTATGTCTTTTGTATAGATTTTATTTTTTTGTTCCTTCACAAATTCTGTGAGATAATCCATCAGTTTATCATCTAAAATATTTTCCTGAAGGCGTTTTCTATTACTAGGTTTTTTATAGAATCGCTCCAATTCTCTTTTATTTTCTGATACCCCCTGAATTAAATCATTCACCTTAGCAGTTACTTCCTCTTCAGATACATTTAGCTCGGTAGAAGAAATGAGTGCTTTTCGAATGAGATACCATTTCATATTCCGAATCGTTGAAGGCTTAATGCGATCGCGGTACTCTTTTTCATTAAAATTTTCTAACTGTTGTTTATTCGCATTTTCAACCATTTCATCCAGATAGTTTTCTACCATTGAAGTGGGCAATTCTAGATTTGTATTCTGGACAAAATAATCAACTATATCTTCCTCAAACTTCCCCTTTGCATCGGCATCCAATTTTGTTTGAATTACTGAAAGAATGTTCTTTCGGAATCCTGAAAGATTGGATGCATCAGGATCATTTTTCCTAATAAATTCCTCATCGACTTCTGGAAGTAACTCTTCTTGAACATTTTTTACATCCACTTTGTAAGGGGTTTTTTCTTGAGTTCCTTTTGACTCCACATAAATCGTAGTAGATTCACTTGCTTTCAATCCAGTTAGCCTGGCTAAATTTTCACCTCCAAACATCCCTTCACCGACTTTGATGTAGCGGTCTTGAACACGATTTCCAATAATCGGGATACCTGTCTGATCCAACTCCTGTAGATCAACCAGTAAAAGGTGTCCATCCCTGGAACCAGAGTCCACTGTTCTGAGTTCAGCAGATTGTTGCTGGAGTTCTCTGATATAAATATCTATATCCTCTTCATCAGGAATATAGATGTCTCTTTTTATCTTAAATTTTTTCTTATAATTGGGTAATTCAACTTCTGGTTCAACTTCAAATTCTGCAGAAAAAGTCAGTGGACTATCATAATGAAAATCAAGATTCTGAATACTCGCCTGGTTAATGGGTTTGATGTTTTTATCATCCAGTGCTTTTATAAAAAATTCCTCCAGTGCATCTTGAGCAAATTCCGCCTCCATAGAGGGCATAAACCTCTGTAACAATATTTTTCTCGGGATTTTACCCTTACGAAATCCAGGAAGTTTAATAGATTTCCGAAACCGATTGACAAACTGCTCAAAGGAAGGTTCCAATTCCATCCAGGGAACCGCAACTGTGATCTCCCTTGTATAACTGTTCTTCTCTGTAATATTTATGTCCATAATTGATCTACTTTGAAATGAAATTTAGCAATTATATTTTTCTCTACAAAAAGAAAGGAATCACCTACTAAGAAAAGATTAACAAATTAACCTTATTAATTCCACGAAAAATCGGTATCTCCGCTCCGACATCAGCCACCAAAAAGCGCAAAGAACACAAGAAATATCAAGCATTTATTAGGTCTTATGACATGAATAATTTTTCAAATAATGATGCATCTTTTCCAACTAAACCTTGATATAATAGCTCTTTGCGGTTTTTGTGCCTTTTGCCTGCTCTGTAGGGAAGTATGACCGTATCGGGGTGGCGATTTATTCAGGTTAAGTAAAATCAGATAATCCCTTTACTCCCCAATACATTAACCATAAACCACCCATCTGGATTACATGGTATAAATCGTTATGATTGAAGTGTGTATGAAGAGAAAAACCGCTGACTTGAACTCCCGCACCAATAAAAGAAATAATAATCCCCAGAAAAACAAATCCAGCAGAAATTGAACTTTTAGCAAAATAAAGATATAACATCACCACTAAAACAAAAACCATAGACGGAACGTAAAATCTGATAACGTTTATAAATTCGCTGTGTCTCCACGTTACAACAATATAAATCACAAGTAAGGCAGTAGGAATCCACCGCAATATCTCAAATGTCCGGAATGGCATAATAACGTCAAAAGCTGCCAGTAGCATAAACAGGGTTGAGACTCCAATTGACCACATAGTTAGTTTCCAGATGATATCTTTCCAAAAGGGGGAAAAATAGGGTCCAAAACCGTGAGATATTCCACCCAGGAAAGCTCCCAATGCCAGGAAATAAAATGACCACCCAAAATGAATATGAACTAACTGAAAATTCTGCCAGTAAAGTTCTATCATCTTTGTTCCAAAATAGATGGCTAATCCCGATAAAATGATGTCGGTTATAAACGTCATTGGTTCGTATATCATTTTTTTCTCCATACTTAGGTAATAATAATTTGATTATTCAGCTGTCATTTTACAAGAGAGAATTTACTTTTATGAATTATTTGATATAACGTTCTTCACTGACCTGTCCGGTTATTGACAGACTGTTTTCAGCCCCTGACGAATCAGTCAGTTATCTGACTGTTATGGTTATTGGTAAGTGGTAGGCCTAGGCGTATCAGCCACGGCGAGCCCTGGTGGATTGGTAACTGGTAATTGGAGGAGTCGTGGAGCAGTAACTGTATTAAAAAGTAAAAAGAATCAAATAACAAGTGGTAGGTAATTCAAAAAAGTATTTCGTTGTTTTGGAGTAAAATGATGTAGTAAAACGGAATCATTTTT
>CAZVFT010000024.1:0-27090 GCA_964626495.1 uncultured bacterium | reverse complement strand
GTAATATTGTTGATGAACCGATTAGCACTTTTTCCGATTTTATACTTAAGTATAATTATTTCCTGTTCCCACAACTCAAAGGTTGATGTCTGGGAAGATGATCTACAGGAAAGATTTGACAAAGGAATGAAGTATCTTGAGAAAAAGAAGTACTTTAAAGCCCAGGAGGAATTGAATTACGTACTGATTCGGGGGAGTCATACAGACCTGGCTGATGATGCCCTGTTTTACCTTGGGGAATCGTATTACTTAAACAAAGAATATCTTCTGGCGATCAATAATTTTGATCGGTTGTCGAGACAGATGATTTACAGCCCTTATGTTGAGCAGGCTCGATTTAGAATCTGTCAAGGTTATGTGACACTATCGCCCAAATATTACCACGACCAGAAATACACAAATAACGCCATTGATAAACTTCAGGAATTTGTGGAGGATTTTCCTCAATCAGAGTTTATAAATGAAGCTAATCAATTAATTCAGGAGATGCGGAATAAACTGGCAAGGAAAATATATGAGGCGGGAATTCTTTACATAAAGATGGAAGAGTATTCTTCAGCACTGCTCTATTTTGAGGATTTATTATTAAAGTATTACGATACTAAATGGGCTGACGCATCGAGATT
Organism: uncultured bacterium; assembly: GCA_964626495.1. GTDB lineage: Bacteria > Fidelibacterota > Marinisomatia > Marinisomatales > CAZVFT01 > JACNLN01. The sequence goes on along the minus strand of CAZVFT010000024.1, from coordinate 26,464 downwards.
GAAGATTGTAGAAGTCTATCTAAAAATGGGTGATGGTAAGAATGCGAAAGAGTATCTTGAAAAATATTCAGACAAGTTCAGAGATGCTGAGATGTTACAATCAGCAAAGTTACGCATTACCAGCCATTCAAAGGAAAACCGAGATAGTTCGCAATGAAAATCTGTTTGTTTGGTGGCACTTTTGACCCACCTCACATCGGTCACTTGATCATTGCTGAGTCCATCAAGGAGACTCACAATTTTGATAAAATGTTTTTTATTCCGTCGTTCTTACCTCCCCATAAGCAAGATGAATTAGTTTCATCAGTTAATGATCGATTCAAAATGCTCAGATTAGCTCTGGAGGGAAATGAAAATTTTGAGATTTCGGACATCGAAATCAAGCGGGGAGGTGTTTCATATACGATTCAAACCATCCGTGAGATAAAATCGAAATACCATCTGGGCAGGGAAGATATTTATTTTTTACTGGGAAGTGATTCGCTTCTTGAATTTCATACCTGGAAAAATCCTGAAGATATTTTAAACGAATGTCATATTCTTGTGGCTCTTCGACCTGAGTTCCAGCCCAGTTTAATTTCCTCAAAGATTTTATCTCAAATTCAATTTGCTAATATATCTCAAATCGATATATCATCATCACAAATCCGTAGACGAGTTAGAATGGGGCAAACTATTCGTTATATGGTTCCTGACATTGTCTTTTCCTATATTGAAGAAAATAATCTTTATCGATAATGGTCATCCCTCAAATTATTCTGTTTATTTTTTGTGGTGGAGTTTTACTATTTTATGGTGGGGATTATCTCGTCAAAGGGGGATCTCATCTTGCTCGAATATTTGGCATCTCTTCTCTTGTAATTGGTTTAACTATTGTGGCATTTGGAACATCATTACCGGAGTTGGTTGTTAGTCTTGTTGCTGCTTTGCGGGGAAGTGAGAGCATCGCTGTAGGGAATGTTATCGGATCAAATATCGCCAATGTTGGCTTGGTTATTGGATTAAGTGCAACTCTTTTCCATATTGTTATCGGAAAACATAGGTTTTTCCGTGATCTGAATTTTTTACTGGTCATTTCTCTTGTCTTTATATGGATGGCATTTGATGGTATTATTGAAAGATGGGAGGGAGTTATTCTGTTTATTGGAGTCATTACTTATACATATTTTCGTATCTCTTATGGGAAAAGTGATTATCCAATAGACAAGGATGAAGGCTCCGTTTTGATAAACATTTTTTATGTCATCATCGGAATTTTTGGACTTACTATTGGTTCAAATCTATTTGTGGATGGGGTTATTCGATTGGCGAAGATTCTTGGGGTTTCAGAATTTGTTCTTGGGGCTACTGTGGCGGCGTATGGAACATCCCTGCCAGAATTAGCAACATCTCTTGTGGCAGCTTATCGGAAGGAAGCTGCAATCTCAATTGGAAACATCATCGGATCAAATGTTTTTAATATTTTGTGTGTCATTGGACTCGTTTCGACTATCAGTCCTCTAAATGTAGAAAACAGCGTGTTTTATTTTGAAATCCCGGTGATGCTCATTTATACATTGGCTCTATATCCGTTGTTACGAATGAGAACCAGAATCTTTAAACGCTATTCTGTAATTCTTCTTGTAGGATACCTGGCTTTTGTGTTCTATTTGTTTGTACGATAGGTAATTTGTATGATCGAATTTGATAATGTCTCCTGTACATTTGTAAAGGGTGCTGGTATAGTTGACGCCTCTTTTAACATTGACAAAGGAGAATTTGTTTGTGTCATCGGTCCCACTGGAGCTGGCAAGACAACTCTTCTGCGATTGATTTATATGGATGTTATCCCAGAAAAGGGGAGAGTGATTGTTGATAAGTTCGATTCCTCCAGAATTAAAAGGCGACAGATCCCGTTACTCAGACGAAAAGTGGGAATGGTATTTCAGGAATTTAACCTGTTGTCTGACAGAAATGTATTCGAAAATGTAGCACTACCACTTAGGGTTATCGGTGTTCCCAAAAAAGAGATTAAGGATCGGGTAAACAGAGTGTTGAATGAGTTGGAGATTAGTCACCGATGGAATCATCTTCCTTCTGAACTTTCAGGAGGGGAACAACAGATTGTTTCATTAGCTCGGGCAGTTGTTAAGGACCCTCTGGTGATACTGGCTGATGAACCTACTGGTAATCTGGATCCTGTTGCTTCATATAAAATCCTGACACTTCTAGAAATAATTAATGAGAACGGGACTGCGATTTTATTTGCAACGCATAGTTATAATCTGGTCAAGGATCGTGGTCACCGGTTTATGGATGTTATTGACTGTAAAGTTCGAATATGATTGATAAATTTTTATATTTGATATCAGAAGGGTTTCGCAGTCTCTGGCGTGCTAAATTAGCCGGATTTGCTACTGTCACTGCTATCGGTATCTCAACCAGTTTTATTGGTTTTGGTGCCTTTATCGGGCAGGATATTTCTGATCTACTTCAATTGGCTCGCTCACAATACAGACTGGAGGTCTTTTTTTCACCCCTCATTACGGACAGCGAAGCAAATCAGTCGGTACAAAAAATCGCCCAGATCCCGGGTGTCAGAAAGTCCACATTAGTTACAAAACAGGAAGCAGCAGAAATATTTGAAGAGGAATTTGGGGAAAACATTTTTGAATTGCTTGATGAAAATCCATTACCTTCAAGTTGTATCGTAAAATTAACCACGAATGGTAATGAACCTCTAGATGTTCGACCAATAATCAGGAAGATTGAAAAAATTGAACACGTAGATGAGGTGAGACATCAGGGTAAACTGGTATCAACGATTGAGAAATATTATCAGGGATTTTTTATTATTATGACTGGTGTGGCAATTGTTGTCTTATTTGGTACAGTTATTTTGATTTCGAATACTATCCGTTTGTCTATCTATGCCAGACGAGATTTGATTGATATTTTGAAACTGGTAGGAGCAACCAATCAGTTTATCCGATTTCCATTTGTTATCGAAGGGATTGTTGAGGGTGTGTTTGGTGCCATCCTGGCAAGTGCTTTTATTTATGGATTTGTGCGGGCTACAAACTATTTTCTCAATCTTTTTACACATTATAACATTCATTGGGATTTTCAGATAGTCGCAATTATGATATGTGTAATTATGACATTTTCCGCTCTGGGAAGTCACAGGGCAGTAAGGAGATTTCTTACATAGTAATTTCCTGTCTGATATAGCTTGATTAACACTTACCTAAATTTTAATTTTATAATTATGTAATCGGGTAAAAAATGACATCGTTAAAACCAGATAAAAAACTTTCTGATCGGGAGCGGAATATTTTAAAGCACGTTATTGAGGATTATATCAAGACAGCAATGCCGGTACCTTCACAACGGTTGAAGAAGAGATATGGGATTCCTTTGAGTGCTTCATCAATTCGAAATACTCTTCACGAACTTGAGGCTATTGGGTTGTTGGGGCATTTACACACTTCTTCAGGACGGGTTCCAAATGATGAGGGCTATCGGCTTTACGTTGATAAGTTGATGTCATTAGAAAATTATAGCGTAGAAAAGGAAGAAAATATTTTACAGGAATTCTCGGATGTTATCTCAAATGTTGACATTCTGCTCCAGATTACAGCTGACTACCTCGCTCAGGTTAGTCTGCTTTTTGGATTTGTCTGTATTCCGTACTACAAAAATGGACGGTTAACCGATCTGGAACTCATTCCTCTGAGCTCAGGAAGATTATTATTTATTCTTGGTTTTGATACGGGAAATGTCAAATCGATAGTCATTGATGTATCCATGGATATGAAAGAATCAATTCTTGATAAGGTTCTTTTTACTTTGAGAGAACGATTGCTGGGTTTATCCATCAGTGAGATTCAGGAGACTATTGCTCACCGTCTGGAAAATCAGGAAATTACAGAGACGGAACTTGTACAACTTATCATTAGAAATGTTGATTCATATTTTACAATTGATGTTCAAAATCAGATACATACTTCATCGAAAGGTTTGCTACTCAAGTCACCGGAATTTGTGCATGCATCTGAAATCCAGACAATAATATCAATATTGGATGATGGGGATATTTTGCTTAACGAATTTTCAGAAGGACAGGAAGTATTTGGTATTAGATCATTTATTGGTAAAGAAAATAGGGTACCAGGACTTCACCATTGTTCCGTTGTTATGGGTGATTTTCTTTACGAAACATCTAAGGTACAATTAGGTGTAATTGGTCCCACGAGGATGGATTACAAACAGATATTTTCTACTCTTTCAATAGTGACAAAAACTATACAGAGGATTTTAAATGGTTAAGGAAGAAAAAGAGAAGGAAACACCAAAGAAAAGGAGTCCCACGAAAAAACAAGAGGTAAAAAAAACTCTTCGGAAAACAAAGACTCAGAAGCTGGAAGAAGAATTAAAAGCAACACGGGAAGTCTATACTGGACTTGAAGACCGTCACCTTCGTCTCATGGCTGAATTTGATAATTACCGGAAACGGAAGGAGAGGGAAATTGTGAGGATTCTGGAATATGAAGGAGAGGATATTATAAAAGTTTTTCTTCCGGTAGTGGACGATTTGGAACGAGTAGTAAAATCTGTTGATGGAAATAAATCACTGACAATGAATTCAGTGATGGAAGGTTTACAGATGATCTTGGATAAGGTAAGAAAAAGGTTGGCAAAATATCAGGTAGAACCTTTCGACTCTGTTGGAAAGATTTTCGATCCGGAGCTTCATGATGCTATATTAGTTCAGGAATCAAAGGACCACGATGAAAAAGAGATTATCGAGGAAATTGATAAGGGCTACCGTTTCAGGGATAGAATAATTCGTCATGCAAAGGTGGTTGTGAACAAGTGAATCGGGATTATTACGACATACTTGGTGTGGACCGGGATGCTTCCAGTAGTGATATAAAACGTGCATACCGAAAACTGGCAATGAAATATCACCCTGATAGGAATCCAGGCAATAAGGATTCTGAGCAAAAATTCAAAGAAGCAGCAGAAGCTTATTCGGTATTAAGTGATGATCAAAAACGGTCCAGGTATAATCAATTTGGACATGCAGGAGTTGGAATGGGAGATATAGGCACACCGGGATTTGAAGGTTTTCATATGACGATGGAGGATATTTTTCAGCAGTTTGGGGATATTTTCGGTGGTAGCAGTCCTTTTGAAGATATTTTTGGTATTGGTAGGCAACAAGCCAGACGCAGACAGAGGAGGAGTGATCTTAGGATTACTATGCCTTTGGATTTGGAAGATATTGCCACTGGTGTAACTAAGACGATCAAGGTGAAGCGTTTGGAAATGTGTGATCATTGCAACGGTTCAGGAGCACAACCCGGGACAAACCCTTCTCAGTGTCCTACGTGTCAAGGATCAGGGCAAGTGCGACAAATTTCCCGATCGTTTTTTGGACAGTCAATCACCGTTGTCTCCTGTAATCAATGTAATGGCACAGGAGAAATTATTACTAATCCATGTGGATACTGTCAAGGTAGCGGTTCTGTAAAAAAACCTGCAGAAATTCGTATCAAAGCACCTCCAGGAGTATCAACCGGAAACTACTTGACGTTGAGAGGAGAAGGTAACAGAGGAGGTGAAAGAACCGAGCCAAGCGATCTTATTGTTTATTTTGAGGAGAAGGAGCATAAATATTTTACCAGAAATGGCTCAGACATTATAACTGAATTGGAGATTTCCTTTACTCAATCTGCTCTGGGAGACATCATCAAGATTCCTACGCTTGAGGGAAAAGCAAAGCTCACAATTCCTGCAGGAATTCAATCTGGACAGGTGTTGCGTATGCGAAAAAAAGGTCTTCCTGATTTGAGGGGAAGTTATCGGGGAGATTTATTGGTGCGAATACAGGTAGTAACTCCCAAAACTTTGAGTTCTAAGCAAAAAGAATTATTAAAAGAATTAAAAACTATAGAGGGAAAGTCGGATAGAGCTAAGGTGAGGAAGATTAGAAGATAGTATCATTTATGACTCCTCAGGAAAAATTAATACTCAAATTCCTACTAACAACATTTATCATTGGATTGGTTATTGGGTGGGTGCGAAGCAGAGGTTTTCTGGATTCAGTTAATCAAACTGAAAAGGCAAAGAATACGGCAGATAAAATTGAAGCTATTGTCCAGAAGAAACAATCATCAATTGGAAAAACTGATAAAACCGAAGTGAAAATAATGGATGGGGAGGATGATAAAGTTTCTTCTGATATTCCTTTTCCTAAAGTAAATTTAAATTCAGCTAGCAAAGAGGAGTTAATGTCACTACCAAGGATTGGACCAGCTATTGCAGAGCGGATTATCATCCACCGTAATGATTATGGTAAATTTCAAGCGATTGAAGATCTGGTAAAGGTTAAAGGTATTGGTCCCAAAACTCTGGCGAAAATTTATGATCTTATTACTATTTGATAGAGAGGAAGTATGACAAATAAAGAAAAAGAAGGTGAAATTCGATATAAATTGTGGTTAAGGGATAGTCTAGAATTATTAATTCTGATTGCAATAATTGTATTAGTTACAGTCATTTATGTCCCAAGAAGTATCTGGAATGAAGAAGAAGCGGATCGTAGTGAAAGTCAATTTCGAATGGTTAATGTCTATGATGTACTCAGTTTGTATCATAATCTTACAGGACAAACAACGGAAGATGGTTTTAAAGCGATGAATCTCGTAAATGCAGCTCGGGATTCCTTGGTTGCTGACACTACCTTCTTAGGAAACCAAACTATTTATCTTGGAGAAGATACTTACCAGACGAATATGAATAGAAAATTTGCTGTAGAGTATGATACCCTTTTCGGCTTTTTAATGACAAAAAAAGACACTCTAAGTGATACAGTTTTGACAGTGCTAACATATAATGCAGAAAGAGAGGAAAATGATACGTCCTATATTCGGATAAATCTTATTCGCCCCCTTCTAAAGGATTCTTTGTTTGTTGGAGTTATTGATACAGTCATATCCAGTCATGTTGAGATTATTTCTTATTATGATTCATTCAGACCTGATTCATCGATGTTTCGATGCCCCGTAATAGACGAACTATACAGGATAAATGTGTCTGAGGATGGCACAATAAAAGTTGAAAGCCCCATTACTGAATTTAAAAAACAGAAGCATCTGGTTTTTTCCTATAAAACAGAGTCCCATGGCTGGATTGATGGTGGAGAAAAAAGTTGGGTTCGATTCTAACTTTTATGATTTTAATTTCGGTAAGAAACAACACGGTTCGATACATTCAAGTAGAAGATTCACAGCAACAGTTTATTGTCAGTAAGATAGATTCTTTCAAGCTACCCGCAACTCTTAAATCCCTTGATTTACGATCTCCCGACCTGAAATTTATACTCGAAGAACATCTGTTCCAGAGAATCTTTCGGGAATTACCCTCTTCTGATATAGATGTATTGCTGTCGTTAGACGATATGTGGATTGATAATCATATGTATGAAATTGACTCTAATCTCGAACTTGAAGAAAAGGGAATATTTTTAAATTGGGTTCATCGTCAACGAGAAGGTGATTTATGGCATGATAAAATGCTGTTTTATCAAAATTTAACATCTGGTGAAGATCAAAGAGATAGAATATTATCATGCACTATATATAAAAACGTTGTGGATAGTTTTAAAGAAGCGTTGAATAATTTTGGGGGAATCCCGGTTTGGTTAGAATCTTCCTTGTTGTCTCTCAGTAACGTTGTTTCATTTCTAAATACTGGAAAAACTTCAAAAATATTACTTGTAGAGCCATCCGGGACAAAATTCAATGGTTATTTTTATAACAACAGTGAATTATGCTCCATTGCGATACTTAATATTACAGGTCAGGAAATTGTACCGACAAATGTAAAGGGGGACTTTGAGTTCATCAATCAATGTCTCCAAGATTTAATGTCCTGTTGGAAAGATATTAACTCTACTCCTGAACTTCGGATATTATTAGCAGGTGAGTATACAGATACCCAATTACAATGTTGGATTAGAGATAACGATACGATGAATTTTACCACGATAATTTCTCCATTTAGTGAGATGATCTGTGAGGATGTGGAAATTCCAGACTGCAGTCAGGGTTCCTGGTTTGTTGATCACCTTGGTTTGATGATAAGGAGGATTTGATATGCCTGATATTAATTTATTTGGAAACCCCGGTTTTCAAAAGAAAAATCAAAAACCAAAACCTATTGGAAAAAACAAAAAAGTAATACAATCTAAAAAAGAAACATCTTCTCCTCGATTTTCTTTCGATAATATGGTATCCGCTATCATCGCAATTATTTTATTTTTGTTTCTGTTATGGTTTTTTGTTGCAAAAACCAACGTCCAATTAGAAATCAAAGAATATACCCCCGAACAGTACGAACTCAAGGAAAATGTTGGGACTCGTAATGTGTCTCCATCAGATCCGTTATCTGCTTTATCTCTTAAAGGAAAATCAATAAAAATAATTCTAATATCTGATTTTAAAATGGGGTCCTCTTCAACTCCTTCTCTCGTTTACTTCATAGGATAACCGATTTTTCAGGTATTCTCGGTCAAATGAGAAATACATCTATATTATCAGGAGAGTTTAAAGGCAGGAAGCTCAAAACTCTGAATAGTGGGAGAATTCGCCCAACTTCATCTCGCGTTAGAAAAAGTATTTTTGATATGCTTATGGATATGGATGGGAAACGTGTACTTGATCTATTTGCTGGATCAGGTTCTCTTGGGTTTGAAGCTCTAAGTGTGGGGGCACAGTCTGTAACATTTGTTGACAATGACAATCAGTCTTTGTCTCTTCTCCATAGGAATAAAGAGAAATTCCATACCAATCGAATTGCAATTTTTAAAAGTGATGGTTACCAATATCTTGAAAAGGTAAAAGAACAGTTTGACGTAATTTTTATTGATCCTCCTTACAGAAATCCAGACCCCAACCGGTTAAAGGAAAACGCAATGAACCGTCTGACATCAGGAGGAGTGTTAATTATCGAGACATCGAAAAGATTGGGCTGGAGGGATAAGGAAGCAAAAATCAAAGAATACGGAGAGACACAAATATCTATTTTCTGGAGGGAACATTGAGAAAAGCAGTATATCCTGGTACTTTTGATCCTATTACAAGGGGTCACATTGACATAATTGAACGTGGGATTGAACTATTTGATGAATTAATCATCACTATTGCCATCAACGCTGATAAGAACCCTCTTTTCAGTGTAGATGAACGTATAGAAATGATTGAAAATGCAGTAAAGGATTTTGATAATGTACAAGTGACTTCTACAAGGGGTCTTATAGTAGATTTTGCGGCGGAGGAGGGAGCCATCGCTCTTTTGAGGGGTCTCAGATATATGAGTGATTTTGAATACGAGTTCCAGATGGCGTGGATGAATCGCCATCTTAATGAAAACATAACCACTATGTTTTTAATGCCACACAGGCGTTACACTCATTTGAATTCTACGGTTCTACGTGAGGTAGCAAAGTTAGGGGGAAATATTGACACTTTTGTTACTCCTATGGTTGCGAAAAGGATAAAACAGAAGTTTCACATTACAACTTAATTTCTTATTCAAGGTGGAATATTCGAGTTCTCTCATTTTTACGTTACCATCGATTGATATCAAAATTATTAGTCTAAAAAAATAATTTTTATTTAAATTAACAACTTATTTTTAGGATTATTATTTAACTATTCTGAAACAATTTGCAAAACGTGAGAAATAATGCCAACATACGATTACATTTGTGATAGTTGTGGTCATCGGTTTGAGCATTTTCAGGCTATGGGTGATAGTCTATTGGAAAAGTGTCCTCTCTGCAATGGAAGAGTCAAGCGTCTTATAAGTGGCGGTGCTGGCTTGATATTCAAGGGATCGGGATTTTATATCACGGATTACGCAAGGAAGTCTGCCAGATCAGAACAAGATACTTCCAGTAAATCCACCAAAAAAGAACCTAAAAAAGATAGTGACTCATAAATTAATAAGGAGGTAAAAGCATGACAAATCATGTCATTGAAAAGGCAAGGGAGCATTTCGGTAACCTTCTTCGTCAGCAAATAGCCCGTGTTGATAGGATAAAGGCAGGCGAGGAGCAGACTAACTATTCAGAATTGAAGCCAATCATTATTGGGTTTGTTGGTGGGGATGGAATTGGACCTTTCATAGCGGCTGAAGCCAGGCGTGTGATGGAATTTATTCTTAAGGATGAACTTGACGTTGGCAAAGTGGAGTTTCGGAATATAGAGGGTTTGACTATAGAAAAACGGGCAGAGGTAAATAAAGCCATTCCCGATGATGTCCTTGAGGAAATTAAAAAGTGTCATGTTAGTCTTAAAGGTCCGACCACCACTCCACGAAAGGGAGATCCATGGCCAAATATTGAGAGTGCCAATGTGGCAATGCGGAAAGAATTAGACCTCTTTGCAAATGTGAGACCGGTCCGAGTGCCAAATGAAGGGATTGACTGGATATTTTTTCGAGAAAACACTGAAGGTTCCTATGCCTTGGGCAGCAACGGTATTGATGTGACGGACGATTTGGCAATTGATTTCACGGTCACAACCACTCAAGGCTCGGAACGAATCATTCGTCTTGCTTTTGAATATGCCAACAAGAACAAGATCAATAAGCTGACACTTGTAACCAAAGCGAATGTTGTCAAAACTACAGATGGTAAATTTCTTAAGATAGGATATGAAATCGCTAAAGAATATCCTGCAATCGATGTGGACGATTGGTACATTGACATAATGACGGCAAAGCTTGTGGATCCCAAACGTCGTACGCAATTCCGGGTGGTTGCATTACCAAATCTATATGGAGATATTCTTACTGATGAAGCGGCTGAATTTCAGGGAGGAGTGGGCACAGCTGGTTCAGCCAACATAGGAAGGAAATACGCTATGTTCGAAGCCATTCACGGCTCAGCTCCTAGAATGGTGAAAGAAGGGCGAGCTAAATATGCCGACCCGAGTAGTATCATCCGTGCTGGAGCGATGCTTTTAAATCACATCGGGTATCCAGATAAAGGAAATAAACTTGAGATGGCTCTTGACATTACCGGTCAGTATGAGAGGAAATACGTCATGACCGGAAGGGATACAGGTGCCACCGGTAGAGATTTCTGCGATTATCTTATGGAAACTGTTATGGATTCGGACATCGAAAAAAAATGGCGATCCTACCAGTAAACAAAATATAGACCAATAGGCTCAAGTGATGTTTGTAAGGGGGAAAACATGCTCTCCCCTTTTTATTTGTGAGTCAGTGATCAAACACGGGAAAATAGTTCCGTATGCAACTTTTATTTCAATTTGGATCTGATACATTCCAAACTATCAACCTATCTCATAATCAATTTGATTTTGAAGATATAAATTGAACAAATTTAAATTCTCAGAAGATAAAATTATTGTTTGTTGATTACGCAAAGATTAAGGTGATTGCTGGTAAAGGGGGTAATGGATGTGTTAGCTTCCGGCGTGAGAAGTATATACCAAAAGGGGGTCCTGATGGTGGTAGCGGCGGTCGAGGGGGACACGTCATTTTCAATGTAAATCCTCAACTTAACACCCTGCAGGATATAAAATATCATAAGCTTTATCGAGCGGATAATGGACGCGATGGTTCAGGAGCAAAAAAAACCGGCAAAAATGGAAAGGATATCAATATTCAGGTTCCATTGGGAACTGTTTGTCGTCTTGAGGGTGAGGAGGAAATTCAGGCAGATTTATCTAACTCTGGAGATCAATTTGTAGCGGCGAGGGGAGGGAAAGGTGGGAAAGGTAATTGTGAATTTGCAACATCTACCCGTCAGACACCTCATTATGCTGAGTCAGGGAAAGTTGGGGAAGAATTTGTTTATGAAATTGAGTTAAAATTGCTTGCTGATGTGGGGTTGGTGGGCTTACCAAATGCTGGGAAATCGACACTTTTATCCAGACTATCTTCCGCTAGACCTAAAATTGCTGATTATCCGTTCACTACTCTGCAACCTCATCTCGGAATTGTGAAATATGGTGAATTTAAATCGTTTGTAATGGCAGATATTCCGGGATTGATCGAAGGGGCAAGTTCAGGGAAAGGACTTGGACATCGATTCTTAAAGCACATTGAACGAACATCGCTGATAGCTCTACTGATTGATGTAAGCAGGGAGAGTTGGGATAAAGATTTCAAGACGATGAAACAAGAACTCTTGGAATACAGTGAAAATCTACAAAGAAAGCCAAAAATCATAATACTGACAAAAATGGATCTTATTGACCACAGTAAAACTGAAGTACCCGACGAGATTCAAGGTATTAAGGTAGTTGCTATTTCATCAGTAACAGGGTTTGGTCTGGATAATTTAATAAAATATCTCTCTTCATTTATAGATGTAGATGACCACTGATAGTCTAAAATCTCTTATACATTTGACCTGTATTGATGGGTTGGGTCATATGCGGATCCGCTCCCTGATGAGGGTGTTTAAAGATCCAGCTTATGTGTTTACGTCCTCTGTTCAGGAATTGTGCCGGATCGATGGTATCAATATGAAGATAGCGGAAAAAATTCTTAATTATAAACCCAACTCTTTTGTTAATGAACAGATCAAAAAGGGAGAAAGTCTGGGGGTTACCATTATTACTTTCTGGGACGATGAATATCCTTTTTTATTGAAAAAGATTTATGATCCCCCTGTGATACTTTTTATAAAAGGCACTTTTACAGAGAATGATATTGATTCAATAGCTATTGTTGGTACCAGGATGCCTACACCATATGGTAGAAATATTGCTCAAAAACTTGCAGAGGGACTGGCAAAATCTGGTATTACAATTGTTAGTGGTTTTGCAAAAGGGGTGGATGGTGTTGCTCACCAGTCTGCTTTGAGAGCAGGGGGTAGAACTATAGCAGTGATGGGGAGTGGACTTGACATCATATATCCAGATGTCAATAAGAAAATGGTATCCTTATTTAGTGAAAACGGTGTTTTTGTTTCAGAATTCCCCTTTGGAACAAAACCTGATGCTGTAAACTTTCCCCAACGTAACCGCATTATTAGCGGAATGAGTCACGCTACCATTGTTGTTGAAGCCGGAAATCGCAGTGGTGCTCTTTTAACTGCATTTAACGCAGTGGATCAGAATAGAGATGTATTTGCTGTACCAGGCAGGTTGACAGATAAAAACAGTATTGGTTGCCTTAGACTTATTCGACATGGCGCCATTCCTGTACATGATGTTGATCAAATTCTGGATGCATTGAAAAATCAACTTCGACACCCAAAACGACCGGTACAAAAGGAGATAAAGCTGGATCTCAGCAGGGAGGAAAGGGGTATTTACAATCTTCTTTCTGATGAACCAAAACATATTGACGATATTCTCCAACAAACCAGCATGGATCCTTCCAAGGCACTGACAATTCTTTTATCAATGGAGCTGAAGGGATCTATAAGTCAGTTAAGCGGGAAACATTTTGTTCGTAATATTTAAGTAGATACTATCATTTTGAGTCATATATTTATCCATTTTCTTAGGATAATATGAAAATAGGAGATTTTGGGAACATAACGTGGTGTATAAATATTTTTTGAATTCACCAGGAAAATTTAAAGAAGAGCCATAGCTACTATGTTTATTCGTCAATTATTTTCCCCTTACACAGTAGTCCAAACAACATGAATATTTGTATATGAAATATTATGTCTACTCAAAAAATTGGAGTGTTGAAAAGTCAGGGTAATACTTGAAAAAGACTAAAGTTTTAACTTAAACTAATTAGTTATAAAAACATTGAATTTTTGAGTTTTGAAGATAAGAATGAATACTCAATTAGATAGAAAATGGGATGTGATTCACGACATTATTTCTGATGCTCAACAGATTGTGCTCACAACCCATGTTAATCCCGATGGGGATGGTGTAGGATCACAGGTAGCTTTCTATCATTATTTGCTGGGACAACAGAAAGAATGTCGAATTTTCAATCCCTCCTCTCTTTCTCGTGAATATGAATTTTTAAGTGAGAATGTAAAATTTGAGATTTATGATAGTTTAATTCATTCAGGCTGGGTGATGAGTGCCGACCTTGCGATTATTTTTGATGTTGGAGATTATAGTCGTTTGAACCAGTTAGGGAAAGATTTAAAACTTATGAATACCCCAACTTTGTCCTTCGATCATCATCCGCACCCCATCCCTAATGGTTTTACATACTTCATTCATGATACTTCTGCATCAGCAACTGGTGTGCTTGTTTTTGATTACTTAAAATATGCTGTATCATCATCGGAATATGATAAAGTTTTCACCCGTAATGTTGTTCAAGGTCTTTATACTGCATTGATGACGGATACTGGATCGTTTAGATTCAGTAATACAAATGAAGACGCACATAAAATGGCTGGTGAATTAATTGCCTTAGGGGTTAATCCTTACGAAATTTATCAAAATGTTTATGAATCAGGTTCTATCAAACGAATTCGGTTATTAGCATCAGCCCTTGCAACTGTACAACTGGACTGTGACGGTAAACTGACATGGTTTGTGATAACTAAAAAGATGTTGAAGTCTTCACATGCTACGTATGATGAAATCTCTGGGTTTAGTGATTATGTAAGAACCATTCATGGCGTTGAAGTGGTATTGATGATAAGCGAACTTGATTCTAATCAGTGTCGAGTTAACTATCGATCGAAAGGTAAGGTTAGGATAGGTGATCTTGCTCGAGAATTGGGTGGTGGCGGTCATGATTTTGCAGCTGGTGCCACGGTGGAACTTCCCCTTGACCAGGCGGTTGAATATGTAGTATCAAAAACAGTGAGGGTTATCAAAAGTCAAATAAGTAATGGGTTTTTGAAATGAAGATTGTGATTGTGGAAGATGCTGGATACTGTTTTGGCGTTCGAAATGCAGTAAACCTTGCATTCAAAGCAGCTGATGAATATGGTGATGTATATATGTTAGGTCACATAGTTCATAATGAGAATGTGATAAAAGACTTGGAAGATGCTGGAGCAAAAGTTGTGGAAGTCCTCGATGATATTCCGAAAGAATGCCCCGTGCTATTTCGTGCTCATGGAGCCACCGACTCTTTATGGAGAAAAGCACAGCAAAAAGAGATGAATATTATTGATGCCACGTGTCCTTTAGTTCGGGAAATTCACGATGAGGTGAAAAAGCTTGAAGCCAACGATAGGCACGTTATTATTATCGGGGATCACGGACACGATGAAGTATCAGGAATTGCTAGCCAGGTGAAGGATTCAATTGTAGTGGCAACTCCTGAGGAGGCTCGGCAGCTTCCCAAAATGAAACGAGCTGGTGTTGTGTGCCAATCTACTCAGACAATCGAAAATGTCCAGACAATTATTGATGTATTGATCACAAAAGTATTTGATCTTCAGGTTGTAAATACTATCTGTTTTCCGACCAAACGTAATCAAGAACAAATTAAACAATTAGCTTCGGAAAGCGACCTGATGATTATTATCGGATCTTTTATAAGTGCAAATTCCAAGCGGTTGACTCAACTTTCTCGGCAGATTAATCCAAAAACGTATCAGGTAAATTCAGCCAAGGATATTGATCCTGCGTGGTTTAACGGGATTGAAAAAGTTGGCATTTCCGCTGGTTCATCAACTCCTGATTATTTAATTGAGGAAGTAAAATTTAAAATTGAAGAAATTTCAAAATCTATTGCGGAGGTATAAGAATGAAGAAAGGATCCTTTGAAGTCAAGGTAGGGCTGGCGGAGATGCTCAAGGGCGGGGTGATTATGGATGTGACTACATCTGAGCAAGCGAAAATAGCAGAAGATAGTGGCGCTGTAGCTGTGATGGCTCTTGAGCGAATTCCTGCGGATATTCGTGAGGAAGGGGGAATCGCTCGAATGTCAGATCCCAAGATGATCAAGGAAATTCAGAAAATGGTCTCTATTCCAGTAATGGCAAAGTGCCGGATTGGTCATTTTGCTGAAGCACAGATACTGGAAGCTCTTGGTGTTGATTTTATTGATGAAAGTGAAGTGTTAACCCCAGCCGATGAGAAAAATCACATAAACAAGCATTCATTCAAAGTCCCCTTTGTTTGTGGGTGCAGGGATCTGGGTGAAGCACTCCGGCGGATTGGTGAGGGAGCTGCTCTTATCAGGACAAAGGGTGAAGCTGGCAGCGGGAATATCGTCGAAGCAGTTCGACATATGCGACTGGTACAATCAGGGATTAAGGAGCTCACGACATTAGATGATGAAGTATTGATGGCAAAATCCAAAGAACTTGGAGCACCCTACACTCTGGTGAAACAGGTGGCAAAACTTGGAAGACTTCCCGTTCCGAATTTTGCTGCTGGTGGTGTGGCAACACCCGCTGACGCTTCCCTGATGATGCAACTTGGTGCAGAGAGTGTTTTTGTTGGTTCTGGAATTTTTAAGTCAGAAGATCCGTCAGAAAGAGCGAAAGCCATCGTTGCTGCTGTTACATACTACGATGATCCCGAAAAAATTGGGGAGGCATCTTATGGGTTGAAGGAAGCAATGAAGGGACTTGATATGTCTGAAATCCCTGAGGAACAAAGACTGCAAGATCGAGGTTGGTAGTGTTAACTATTGGAGTTCTTGGACTACAGGGAGCATATAAGAAGCACTCCCAGTTGTTAAATCGTCTGGGCATCAACTCAATAAATGTACGATATCCTGATGAACTTGATCGTTGCCAGGCATTGGTTATTCCCGGTGGTGAATCGACGACTATTATAAAACTGATGGATTTTATCCATATTCGAGATAAAATAGTTAAGTTTTCTGAATCAAAACCAATATTTGGAACTTGTGCAGGAATGATTCTTATGGCAAAAAAGGCTAATGATCCAAAACTGGAGACGTTATCCCTTATTGATATAGAAGTTAAACGGAATGCATACGGAAGGCAGGTAGATTCTTTCACTCACTCTATTGACGTGATGGTGAATGGGAATAAAGAAACTATCTCGGGAGTATTTATTCGTGCTCCTCGTGTTCTTAAAGTAGGTAAGAACGTGAAGGTTTTGGCTTCTCTCAATGGTGATCCTGTATTTGTCAGAGAAGGAATTCATTTAGCCACGACATTTCATCCTGAACTGTCCAGTAGCACTGTAGTACACCAAATGTTAATAAATTCGATAAAAGGTACTGTCTATCAGCCAGGAGCCTGACCAATGCAAACTAAATTTAAAATTTTACATCGTGTGGATTCACCAGCTGATCTCCGACATATGTCAATGTCAGAGTTGAAATTGGTCTGTGAAGAGTTGCGGAGATATATTATTGAGGTGGTGGAAAATAAGGGGGGGCATCTATCATCGCCCTTAGGGGTAGTGGATTTAACTGTGGCTTTACACAGGGTATTTGAAACACCCAATGACCTGTTAGTCTGGGATGTAGGTCACCAAACTTACGCTCACAAAATCATAACCGGAAGGCGGGATGAATTTCCAACATTACGGAAATATGGTGGAATCAGTGGTTTCCCGAGAAGTTGTGAGAGCGAGTATGATGTCTTTGATGCAGGTCATGCCAGTACTTCTATTTCTGTGGCACTGGGAATGGCAAAAGCTCGGGATATCAAGGGGGAAAAGCATCGAGTGGTTGCTATTATTGGAGATGGAGCCTTAACAGGGGGTCTGTCCTTCGAGGGTTTGAATAATGCTTCCAATCTTAAAAATCAACTATTAATTGTCCTAAATGACAACCAGATGTCCATCTCTCCCACAGTGGGAGCAATATCTCGTTACCTGACAAGGGTGGTGACAAATCCTCTCTACAATCGAGTACGAGATGAGATATGGAAGCTAACAGGGAGGCTACCCAGAGGTTCAAGAACCATCCGTAAATTTCTTCACACATTACAGGAAGGACTGAAAAGTTTTATCGTGCCGGGGATGATTTTTGAGGAATTGGGAATTCGTTATTTTGGACCTATTGAGGGACATAATCTGGAGGGAATGATAGAGACATTTGAAAATCTCAAAGATTTTCACTACCCTGCAGTAGTCCATGTTTTGACTCGGAAAGGAATCGGGAAACCTGAGATAGAAGCAGATCCTCTGAAGTATTACAGCATTCCTGATAAAAGTCCAGATGATGGGAAAAAGAAAGAAACAGCGCCAGCTTACAATGAAGTATTTGGAAAAGTTATTTGTGAGCTTGCTGAAAAAGATGACTCCATCTATGCTGTGGTAGCTGCAATGCGGGAAGGGACAGGTCTTGTAGAATTTGCGAAGAAATATCCCGACCGGTTTTACGACAGTGGGATTGCTGAAGGGCACGCAGTTACCTTTTCTGGAGGTCTCGCAGCATCAGGTTTGCGACCCATTGTGGCTATTTATTCTACTTTTTTCCAGAGAGCTTATGATATGGTCTTTCACGATGTAGCCCTGCAAAAAATACCCGTCATCTTTGCTCTCGATCGAGCAGGCATTGTTGGGCCAGATGGTCCCACTCATAATGGAGTGTTCGATATCTCTTTACTTCAGACTATACCCGGACTCACAATTTCAGCCCCAAAAGATGGAAATGAATTACGCAATTTGCTCTTCACTGCTCTTGAACGATGCCGGGGACCTTTCGTCGTTCGATATCCAAAAGCCACTAGCATTCGTTTTGATGAGAATGGTGATCCCGATATCATCGAGATAGGTTCCTGGGAGTTGCTTCGTGAGGGTGAAAATCTCGCCATATTAGCAGTAGGAAGTATGGTGGAAGCTACACTGAGGGCAGTGGATGAATTGGTTCATACAACTGTGGGACAAAAACCAACAGTGATTAATGCCCGTTTCATCAAACCAATGGATGAAGAAATCCTTCAATTCATTATGAAAAATTTCAAAGCAGTCCTCACTATCGAAGAGGGAACTCTTTATGGTGGTTTCGGATCCGCCGTGTTATCCCGGCTGAATGAATGCGGTTTTTCTGGATGTGTTCATAGGTTAGGAATTCCTGATAAATTTGTTGAGCACGGAAGTCGGGATACGTTACTCGATCAACTTGGACTGACTTCTCCACATATTAGAGAAAAAGTAAAAGAGATTCTTGTGGAGTTGGGATAAATTGCATGAAAAGGATAAGCCTGTCTTTGACAGAATCAGATACGTGATTGTTTTTGATGAGATTAGTTTTTCACCTTTCCTATTGGTCAGGTGTCCAACTGATTCGTCAAAGGCCGAACACGGTCCGTCAATCGCTGGACGGGTTCCATCAATCGACTGACGGATAAGAAGTTAACACCAAATAAATGATATATTGGATTATCTATGAAAAATCAATTAAACCTGTTTGAAGAACAGAAAAAAAAGTGGCAGAAGGAGGTTTCAGAATCTTCAATCCGTGATTACAATTTTGATACGGTCAGCGGAAAACCGAATGAGCTTTTATATTATCCTGAAGCACCGGATGAAAAATATCTTGAGAAATTAGGTTTTCCAAGTCAGTATCCATATACCCGGGGTGTACACGCCAATATGTACCGTGGTAAATTATGGACAATGCGACAATTTTCAGGTTTTGGTACTCCCAGGGAGACCAATGAGCGGTACCATTTTTTATTAAAGAGTGGACAAACGGGATTATCGGTAGCATACGATATGCCTACTCTAATGGGATATGATCCCAATCATGCTTTTTCTCTTGGTGAAGTGGGGAAATGTGGTGTAAGCGTTCCTTCTTTGAGAGATATGGAAATTTTATTCGATGGGATTGATCTGGGTAAAATTTCTGTATCTCAGACGATTAATGGTCCTGCTGTTATTTTACTGGCTTTTTATATTGCGGTAGCTGAGAAACAAGGGGTACCTTTGATTAAATTGCAGGGGACACTGCAGAACGATATTTTAAAGGAATTCATTGCTCAAAAGGAGTGGATTTTCCCGCCGGAACCTCATATGCGACTGATTACGGATATGATGAAATTTTGCACGGAAAATATACCAAAATACAACACCATCTCCATAAGTGGGTACCACATTCGTGAAGCAGGGTCCACAGCCGGTCAGGAATTAGCCTTTACCCTGGCAGATGGATTTACTTATGTTGAATATGGTATGAAGGCTGGTATGGATGTGGATGATTTTGCTCCACGTCTTTCCTTCTTTTTTAATTCTCATCTCGATTTTTTTGAAGAAATTGCAAAGTACAGGGCTGCCCGGCGAATTTGGGCACGACATATGAAGGAAAAGTATGGCGCTAAAAACCCAAGATCATGGAAACTTCGATTCCATACCCAGACTGCCGGTTGCACCTTAACTGCTCAACAGCCTGAGAATAATATTGCCCGTACTGCCTTCCAGGCTATAGCTGCTGTACTTGGTGGGACTCAGTCTCTGCATACCAATTCGATGGATGAAACCTGGGCGCTACCAACGGAAAAAGCTGTGGAAATTGCTCTACGAACCCAACAACTCATTGCTTATGAAACGGGTGTGGCAAATGTGATTGATCCTATGGGAGGATCCTGGTATGTTGAGAGTTTGACGGATCAGTTAGAGGAAAAAGCGGAAACGTATTTCAGCCGGATTGAAGATATGGGGGGAGTTGTTCCTGCCATCGAAGCTGGCTTTTTTCAGAGGGAAATTGCTCGTGCTGCTTCAGAATACCAGCGAAAAGTTGATGATAAAAATCGGATTGTTGTTGGGGTAAATGAATATAACCGTACCGACGAGAAGATAGAAATTCCCATTTTGGAGATAAGCAAAAAAGTTGAGGAAAATCAAATAAAGCACCTTCAGGAATTGAAAAAACAGAGAGAAAATTCAGCTGTAGAAAAGGCATTGATCAAGGTCAAGAAGGCATGCGAAACTAACGATAACATTATGCCTCCTCTAATTCACGCTGCCAGAGTCTATGCCACATTGGGAGAAATTGTGGATACAATGAAATCGGTGTTTGGTGAATGGCAGGAAACCACACAGTTTTAATTTCAATATCGGATTTTCGATTCCATACATATCCGTCAGGCATTCGACTGATCGGTCAAGCGCCTGACTTATCTAATATCGTAATCCAAAAAATCGAGAGTAATCTCCTGAAATTATCAGAGGTAAAGAAAAATTGAATAATAGCTCCGAGAAAGTGTATAGTAAAAAGAGTATTTGGAAGAGTATTTGGAACCTCCTAATTTCAATGAAATTTGCCATTGTATTATTGATTATTCTTGGTACGGCGTCTCTATTGTCTATGTTAATGAATGAATACCCAGATTTTTTTGGTAAAGCTTCCTTTTTCTACAAGTTAATTCAACAGCACTCTCCCTATTCCTCGTGGTGGTATTCTGTTCTTCTGGGACTTCTAATTGTGTCAATTCTTTCGTGTGTCCTTAAAAATATTGTTCCAGTTGTTAAAACGTTAACGCACTTCAATTTTAAAACCATCAACCAAATCAAGTTAACAAAAAACTATCATCAAATTAAGATAAAAGATAAGAATGGATATTCAAAAGTAAAGTCGGTTTTGAAAAAACATCATTACAGGATAAAAGAAAGGGTAGATGGGCAAGAAAAACTCATCTCAGCATCAAAATTTAAAATCAGTAGACTTGGATCTATTATCACCCATATTGGAATATTGATTATTGTCATTGGTGGTATCATCTACACAATGACAACCAGAGAAGAATTTAAATATTTAGTTGCTGAAGAACATCAGCGAGGAAAAATTTTCAGTGAGTACCCGGATTTTTTTTCGTGGAGAATTCACATATCAGAAAATGAAGTCATCACTGTAACTGTTGATAGCTTCCGGGTGAGGTATTATAATGCTGGGAAAGGTCCTCGTATCTCCGATTTTAGGTCATATGTTAAGGTGTTTGATATAAATGGTAAAAAAATTAGGAACCATGAAATTACGGTAAACAATCCATTAGTATACAAACAGTGCACCATTCACCAATCCGATTACAAACCACTGGTTGAGGAATTTTTCCGGAACATTCCAAATAGAAGGAACCTATTAAAAACAATCAAAACAAAACAGGAAATTGGGAAAAATGAAAAGAATTGGTTAACCGGATTAAGTCTGAGAATTAGTAAAGGAAAAGCCATGATTTTTACTGGAATGGTTGCGGGATTTCTGGGGCTCATAATATCATTTTTGTTCTGGCGCCGGGATATCTGGGTTGTCTTTGAGGGGAAGTATGTATTTCTA
The DNA here is from genome assembly GCA_964626495.1 of uncultured bacterium. GTDB lineage: Bacteria > Fidelibacterota > Marinisomatia > Marinisomatales > CAZVFT01 > JACNLN01. The sequence goes on along the minus strand of CAZVFT010000024.1, from coordinate 4,294 downwards.
ACTGGAAAACCTTCAAAAAATAAAATAGCATTTAATCGAGAATTAGGAAAAATAATTGGGAGTATTTCGAAGTGAATCGAAAAAATCGCTTAATTGTGTTCTCTGCCATTCTGCTTGTTATCCTACTGGGGATAATTGCTTTAAAAGATGAATTCGCAACTAATAGTGAAGGAGGTAGTCATTTTAAGCAGATTCCTGATGCGAAAGAAATCTCTTTTAAAATGGTTCGTGAAAATATTCAGGTAACATTTAACGAGATGGTTGGCATTGACGAAGGGTGGCGTCTGAAAATAGTACAGTTCGAACCCCATTGTGTGCTTTCTCAGCCAATGGGAAGTGGAAAGATTGAATCGATTTCTAATAGCGAGGAAAATCCAGCAATAAAAATAAACTTCTATAAAAATGATGAATATCAACATTATCAAATTTGTTTTTTAAACAAGCCTGGATTTCATTCATTGAAAGAAGGACAAAAGTTTTTCGTTGAATTTTTGAATTATCGCGGTTTTCAGGAAGAGGATAATGAAATATTTTCTATTCAAACTGCAAATATTAATATTCGGAGGATAGAATGACAGAAACACTCTATCAAAATCTTTTCTGGTACACTTTCATTTTTTATTTAGCCGGCTTCGTATGTTACGCTCTCTATTTTTCGACGAAGAAGGAAGCAATCACCAGGGTTGGAATCCCCCTGTTTTTTATTGGACTTGTTCTCCAGACAGTGGCTTTTATCGTCAAGTGGTATCTCGTGGGTGCAATCCGATTTCAAAATATGTTTGAGCATCTAATGTTGATGTCCTGGGCTAGTGTTGCCATTATGTTGTACGTAGTTTTGCGGTACAGAAGCCACCTTGTGGGAATTGTTTTATCACCAATCATCATTATGCTAAATGCTGCAGCAGCTCTTCTAGACAAAACGCCCAATGAAAATCTGATGCCTGCCCTTCAGAGTAACTGGTTGACAATTCACATTTCTTTGGCTGCTCTTGGTTCGGGAGCTTTTGTTGTTGCCGGAACTATAAGTTTACTTTATCTCTTAAAGGACCATAATTATTCCTCTCAAATAAAAGAACAAAAAAGGCAGTTGTTTTCTCTAACTGTTATTTATATGGTTTATATTCCAGTCGTTGTCTTTTTAATATTGAAAATATTCAATTTTACTCCCCATCATACTGCTTTCGGCATTAATCAGGTTTTTGAATCAAGAGTTGCTTATATGAATGCAAGGACACTCCTGGGGCAATTTGTGATTGTTTTTGGAGTGCTATTAGTTCCAATGATCTCATTATTAACATACGCATATAAAAAACGAATCAATCAAACTTCCCAAGGGTTTGGCGGCGTTCTATTTGCTATTTTTATTCTAACTTTTGTCCTTTCAAGTTTGTTAGTGGGAATTTTAGCTCACAACAAAATTATTTTTATTACCCCCTCAAGACATATGGGGAGTATCTGGCGCTTCTTTGAATTTATAGGTTCTGTATACATGTTGTCTCTTCTTCTTTTTCCTCTGTTCTACCACCTGATTTATAAAATTTCTGGACCTGTGATCAATAAAATTTCTGGCAAAATGACTCTAATCAATGAAATCAATTATAGAGCTGTATCATTGGGATATCCTCTCTACACTGTTGGAGCCCTGTTTGCGGGAGCTATCTGGGCGGAACAGGCGTGGGGCTCCTTTTGGAGTTGGGACCCAAAGGAAGTGGGATCACTCTTAGTTTGGTTTTTCTACTCGGCTGTGTTGCATGCTCGACACCAGAGAGATTGGCGAGGAGGACGGTTGGCGATCCTTTCTATTATCGGGACGATTATGATATTCATCACATTTTATGGGAATTACTTTTTTGGTGGTTTGCACGCTTATGCTTAGAAATATTGATAATGTCCATGATGCAATCTGCTGTTTCCTCTTTTCGTCGTAAAAAAATAAAGTAAGTGATGTCGAAGGTTTTGTATATTTGAAACACAATTTTCAAATTTATATTATCTGAGTAACATTTGTATTTTGTTAAACAAAAATTTAATGATAACACTGAAGATAAGATAAATTAAGTAAGTGAGGTAAGTTCATGATTAATAATAAAAATATTGTTCACGTAATCGGAACAGGAACCATTGGTGAACCTCTTATCGGCCTTTTATGTGACTACAGGCAGGAATTAGGAATTGAGGAAGTTAGCTTTCATAAAAATTCTCCCCTTTCATACGAACGAGCAAAGGTAAATGATTTAATTAGACGAGGTGCTCGACTTTCTGTCTATAAGGAAAGATGGAAGGAGTTCGAGAATATTGGACATAAGCCCCACTTTGGAGCGGAAGAGGCTATTGAAAGAGCTGCTGTTGTCATTGATTGCACTCCTAAAGGAATTGGTCACCAGAATAAACATAGATACTACGAAAAATTTTCTAATCGTGTTAAAGGATTTCTTGCTCAGGGTAGTGAGCACGGGTTTGGTATGAAGTATGCACGGGGCATCAATGATATTGCGCTAAAGGAGAATAAACCTCAATTTGTTCAGGTTGTGTCGTGTAATACCCACAATATCGCATCCTTAACCAATACCATTGGACGACATAATGGTGTGGACGTTCTTGAGGAAGGAAAGTTTGTCTGTATCCGCCGGGCTACCGATATCAGCCAGTCAGGTTCATTCATCGCTGCTCCTGAGGTTGGGAAACACAGTACTGAAGGTTTTGGAACTCACCATGCAAGAGATGCTGTCCAACTGTTTCAGACCATTGATTGGGAACCGAATCTATTCTCTTCTGCGGTGAAGGTGAATTCTCAGTATATGCACGTGATCTGGTTCTATCTTAAACTGAAAGAGAGTGTCACACTTCAGGATGTTATTGACCGATTTGTAGCCAATCCTCTCATCGCTTTAACGGAAAAAAGTGCCTCTGGTACAATATTTTCATTTGGTAGGGATCACGGTCACTACGGGAGGATTTTAAACCAGACAGTTGTGGCTGTTCCTACTCTGGCTGTCCACAATGAACGGGAAGTGGTGGGATTCTGTTTCACCCCTCAGGATGGTAATTCACTGTTGAGCAGTACTTCTGCCGCCCTGTCTTTTCTCTATCCCGATTCTTATGAAGAGAAGATTCAGTGTCTATCTTACCTCTTTTTTGAAGAGGTATAATTTGCCATAGGAGGTTGTTAATCTTTGAAAGTAATTGATTTCTTAGCAAGAGCAGATTCAACACTTTTCAGCTGTGAGATTATTCCACCTAAACGGGGAGGAAGTATTCAGCAGATATTTAGTCTCATTGACCAATTATTGCCTATAGATCCTCCCTTTATTGACATAACCAGTCGGGCAGCGGAAGTCTATTATGAAAAAAAGACGGGTGGGCTCTATCGTCGTCATGCCAAGAGAAAGCGACCAGGAACTATTGGGTTATGTGCTGCCATCAAGAATCGTTACAACATTGAGGCAATCCCTCATCTCCTCTGCAGGGGATTTACCTGTGAAGAAACCGAAGATGCCCTCATTGAGCTTAATTATCTGGGGATTCATAATGTTCTTGCAGTAACGGGAGACGATACCGGAAGAGGAAAGTATAGCCGTAATGGAAAAACTCGTAACCGGTATGCCAATCAACTGGTGGAACAGACTGCAAATATGAATAAGGGTATCTATCTCGAGGAACTGGAAGATGCGAGCCCAACCAATTTCTGTATTGGTGTTGGTGGTTATCCCGAAAAACATATTGAGTCGCCTAACTGGGACAGGGATATTCAATTTTTAAAAAATAAGATTTCAGCGGGCGCTCATTATATCGTAACGCAGATGTTTTTTGACAACAGTGTTTACTTCAGGTTTGTGGACAGGGTACGAAAAGCAGGAATTTCCGTACCTCTAATAGCTGGAATAAAAATTATTACACGTAAAAGCCACCTTTCTTTACTGCCAAAGACTTTTCATGTTCAAATACCCGAAGCTCTTACCAAAAAAGTGATGGATGCCAATTCGAAAGATATACGTAAAATCGGGGTGGATTGGGCGTTAAAACAATGTCAGGAATTAATTGATGCCCAGGTACCTTGCATCCATTTTTTCATCATGCATGATGCAAAAGGGGTGGTGGAAGTGGTATCAAAAGTACGTTGAATATTTAACCTACATTATTCACCATGGGAAACACTAACTTTCCTAAGTATTTAAATTAAAGCGGATAGAGAAATCCCTGTAGAAATAGTTCGTTCCTCACGTTTCTCACGTGGGAGTCTCCGAAGGAGTCCTTTGTGACCCTCTGGGACACAGGGCAGGCATAATACTATGTA
>CAZVFT010000023.1:0-27266 GCA_964626495.1 uncultured bacterium | reverse complement strand
AACACACGATTTGTGTTCAACAGGAAAACACCTTTATCAGCAGACCCTAATTACGTTTATTGCCTTCAAGTGAACAAGTCAGGTTAATTAGGTTTATACCTGAAACCAATAATTTAACTTGATAAATAAAGTATTGGATTTTGACGTAAACCAAACTCCATCCGCAGAGGAGTAAAAATTGGAGTCATTGAGATTATAGACCACAAAGAACGTACTACCAGGAAGATATTCCCAGCGTAGAACAAATGTTCCTACACTATTTTTTATTCTAAAATCATGATTATAATCATATTCATACGGTTCAAAGTCTAATGTCTTTGGTGCGGTTAATCTTTTGAAATCAAAATAATCCATATCTGCTCTGAATGGTTGGAGATACATCTGCAGTGAAAGGTCTGGGGAAAATGTTAAATTCATACGAAGTTGTATGTCATCCACCACTTGTTTTGAATTGCTGTATATGATGTTATCTTCATCCACAGCTTCCACCCACTCAATTCTGGAATCGCTATAATTTTCTGATGCATCCACAGATACCATAAAAAAGTCCGTCGGTTTTAAGGTAAGACTCAATTTCGCCATATATCCCCAACCACCTAATTCATTCACGCCAAAACCAAGCACTGGAGCTACGATGATTCGCTTTCTGGAATCGGTTTGAAACCATGCCCATCCTCCTTTTGAAAGAGGAGATGCGATATCCCAAGAAAGACTATCTTTAAATGTATCGCCATCATCATAAGAGGGAAAATCAACGCTGGCTCCAAATCCGAAATGCCAGTAATTCTTTGTCGAATTTTCCTGTTCAATTTCAAGGTGCTTTGAAAGAGGTAACCCATCATTGCGGGATTTGTAAAAGAAGTTGCATTCCAGACTATTTCTCAAGAATGGACCCCAGGGATCCTGTTTTCGTATTTCCCCGATTATAGCCAATTTCCAAAAACCATTTCTGTCTAAAAATCCCAACTCATTAATATCAAAAGAATCGCCAAACCAGGAGCCGACAATGTCTAAATCCCACCAAACAGGATCATTATATTCTGCATAAAATCTCCCGGCAAATTCCCTATCACCATTGACATCGGATAGTACCAGTTGTCCGCCAAATCCAAACCGATTGTCGAGCAGCCGAATGTTCCAATCCATTCCTCCAGTAAAGGCTCCTGTTGCCTCTTTCCGTCTGACATCCGTTACCACAAGACCCACGGTGGACACATCGTTAATAATAGGATTCTCAACCCGACCTACAAAATAATTGGTATAGGGTTCCAACAGAAAATCCTTCTGCTGAGTATCATATATCGAATCAGAAGAAAGAATTTCATATTCCCAAACTCCATACTCTTCATCTGTTACACTTTCAACAACTCCAAAGCTTAATCCGCTTTCTGTTTTTCCCATGATTTTTACCGCCCCCAAAATTGTAGTAACCTCGGGACTTTCAATAATTTCACCATATGATGGAGAAAAATATCCAGGCTCTTTCCCAATCCGCCTGGAATGGAAGAGTTGAAGACGGTTATGAAAAAAGGAACCTCCTTTAACAAAGAAGGGGCGTTTCTCTTCATAAAAAGTTTCAAATGCAGTGAGATTTAACACAGACGGATCTACTTCAACCTGCCCAAAATCGGGATTAAATGTCAAGTTCAGCGTTGTATTGCTGCCAAGTCCGTACTCCACATCAATACCAATATTTTTAGTCAGTTGATCATCCCCGTTTTTATGTATTCCTCCCAGAGTATAGGGCAGAATTTCCAGCTGTTTGGGAGGAGGAACATTCTCGATTCCTTTAAGAATGCCGAACCGGGATACTAACCCTTCGGTTCCCCGCTTTATCCCCGGCCACATTTGCATTTCCTGTTTCCTCTGTATACTCCGATCAAGCGACAAACCCCATTCCTGATTCTTAGAAGTATTAAACCTGAACATCGAAAAGGGAAGTTTGAATTCTGCCGTCCACCCAAACTCATCTCTGCTCACTTCAACATCCCAGACCCCCTCCCACGACATATCAAAACTGTCATCATCATAGATGTACGTATCAAACTTGACTCCGGATGCATTAACAGCAAATGTAAAGGCTGTGCGATTATCGTTCCGACTGTCAAACATCATTCCTACCCAGTCGGCATGATTCCCCCCGGCTTCCATCCATGAATCTCGTCTTGCCAGGCGCTCGACAATTTTTTCAGGCTTTGAGTCGAAGGCTCGGATAGCCACATAGACGTTGTCATCGTCGTAGAGTATGCGCCCCTCAGTAGGTTCTGTTGGACTTCCCAGATCTTCAGGTTCCACCTGTAAAAAATCTGAAATGGGTACAGCTTCCTGCCAGACTGGATCGCTAAGGTCTCCATCAATTTTGGGCGGAGCGGAAATTCTCACGGCAATAGCTTCTTTTAAATGCAAAGTAGCAGGATCAATTTTTGATGGGCTGGCTCCATTAAGTAATTGGGATAGCGCCACTACCAAAAGTAGATATATGGGGTTGCGATTCATTCTTCTATTAGAAATTCAATCGTTTGAAAGGTTGTCAATATTGAATAAAAATTTACTGAGATTCACTATCCACATGACCGCCCAATGTAAGCCAGCCACCCAGGCTGATTTCAGAAACTTTTAATCCAGATTTTCCAAGATTTCGATACTTCATATATTGCTTCAAATTAATTTATTTCCTGTCTATAGTCACTTGTCGAGAAGAGGGTTTTTTGAATATTATATCTCTCTTTTAATCTTTAACTCATTTATTTTTCGAGATAAGTTAGGTTGATGCATCCCCAATTGTCTTGCTGTTTTGCTAATACTCCACCCAAACTTTTTAAGTTGTTCAGTTAAATACTGAACTTCAAACTCCCTTTTTGCCTTATTAAAGGTTTTAGTATCAATGAAATCATAGTGAGATTGTTTCTTGTTGGGAGAGATAATATGTTGAGCAATATCATCTTCAGTTATTATATCATCACTTTTTAATATGTACAATCTTTCAATTAAGTTTTTTAGCTCTCTCACATTCCCGGGAAAGTGATAGGTCTTTAACCGTTTTATAGCTGTTGGGGAAAATTTCTTCTCTTGTACCTTAAGCTCATAAGCATAATACTTCAGGAAATAATTCGTTAGAGATTCTATGTCACCCTCACGCTCCCTCAAAGGTGGTAGGGTTATAGGAACAACATTGATTCGAAAGTACAAATCTTCCCGAAACTTCCCTTCTTCTATCATTTTCTCCAAGTTTTGATTTGTGGCTGCGAGAATTCTCACATCGATCTCGATAGTTTTATTACTCCCTACATGCTCAAACATCCCTTCCTGAATGACCCGCAATATTTTTGCCTGAGCATTAATATTCATATCCCCGATCTCGTCTAAAAACAGTGTTCCACCATCAGCGATTTCTAATTTCCCCAATTTGTGCTGATCTGCGCCGGTAAAGGCGCCTTTTTCATGCCCAAAAAGTTCGCTCTCAACCAATTCATTTGGAATGGCTGCTGAATTAAATTTGATGAACGGTCCACCCTTGCGATGGCTTTTATGATGTATGGCGTAAGCTGCAAGTTCCTTACCTGTTCCGCTTTCTCCTCGAATGAGTACCTTAGAGTCTGTAAGTCCAACTTTCTCAATGAACTCCCTCACTTTTTGCATCTGAGGGGACTCGCCAGCCATTCTGTATTTCATCATTTTATCTGTTTCAGTCTGGTCAACTTTTATCAATAGCTTATGCTTCTCTTCAATATTTCTAACAGCAGTCAGTACCTTTGCCAAGTAGAGGGGTTTTTCGAGAAAATCATACGCGCCTAACTTCACAGCTTCCACAGCAGTTGAAATATCACTGTGACCTGAAATCATTAATACCTCCAGATCAGGATGAGAATTTTTTATCTCTTTGAAAACCTCAATACCATCGATACCGGGAAGTTTTACATCTAGAATAACTATCTTTACCTTATCCTTCGCTAACAAAGCGAGAGCCTTTTCGCCAGTCTCAGCAGAAATGGTTTGATGTCCTTCATCGCCCAATATTTCGGATAAGGTTAATCGAATATTTTTTTCATCATCAACAATTAATATTTTCATAGTATTTATTCCAATTATGAATAATTTGTTTTATTCCCCTTAATTTTTACTTCACAATCACAATTTATCCTGAAAACATATCAATTTCTCAATGTTTCTTTTACGTTCCTCTTTTTAACTTTGTGTCCTAACGGTTAACCACAGTCTAAAACGATATGGTGATTTTTGTTCCTTTCTCAGGCTCACTTTTTACAACTATATTGCCATTGTGCTGTTCGATGATTCTTTTCACAATAGCTAATCCAAGGCCAGTCCCTTTTTCTCGTCTTGAGAAATATGGATCAAATATTCTTTCAAGATCGTTGTGATCTATTCCCGATCCATTATCCTCAATAGAAACTACAGTAGTCAAATTATCATTGGTCGTTGTGACTTCAATCTGACACCCATTGTTACTGGATTGAATGGCATTTTGAATCAGATTTACAAGAACCTGTTTCATCTGAGTTCTATCGCCATAAAATGGGGGTAGATTCTGAGCAAGGTCCAAATGAAATTCCGCCTGACCTTCGTAAGGTTTAACTAACTCCTCTATTTGTCCATTCAAATTATAAGCAGCAATTACTGCTTTGGGAAGTCTCGCAAATTGGGAAAATTCTGTGGCTAATGATTGAAGATTGTCAATTTCCTCATGAATAACGGATACAACATTTTTAAACACATTCTTAAAATCTTTAGCCCCGGATTGATACTTCTGTTCCAGTCTTTCCAGGGAGAGTCTAACCGGTGTTAAGGGGTTTTTAATTTCGTGTGCCATCACCCTTGCCATTTCGCGCCAGACCATTTCCTTTTCAGCCTGAATTAATTTATTCCTATTGTGCTCAAGCTCTTTAATCATCTCATTAAATGAGGTAATCAAATCGTTCAAGGGAGAAAATTTGCTTTCTTTAACCTCTATATTCCAATTACCTTTTGTAAGATCCTCGGTAGCTGACTGTAACCTGTGTAACGGTCTCGTAATCAAGTTAAAACTGATAAAAAATAGAATCAGGATAGAAATTGTAAGAAAAACAAAAATAAACTTTGAGTATAGTTCAGTTTCTTTTTCAAACAAATCCCTGGCGAGGTTTCTCTGCCATTCTGTAGATAAGATTTCCTCTATATCGCTTTTAAACTGCCTAGTTTCCTCTTCAGACAGTTTCGGTTGATAGTCCTTATACAGGCGATTTATTTTTTCTTCAACGCCAAGAATTTCAACGGATGTCGAATAATCCCGAAAACTCCCGAGAAAATAATTCCTGAAAAAAAGGGCAGAATTGATAAGCAGAAAAAGAAATAAAATAATTATCTGCGTTCTGAATGATGGAATCGGCAGCTTCATTGGATGATCATGTCCTTATCAAATAAATCAGTTTTATGGGTTGGTCTTAAACTGTTCCAGTAGAACATTAGATTTAATTTTTCCTCCATCCCAGGTAATTGTATTTCACCCATAAATGAACTAAGTTTTATAAAATATTTTTTCCCGTCTCTAATTTGATCTTCAGAAAGGACAACTTTATTTTCAATATTTGAGAGGAACTCTTTAGCTCTCTGAATGTTAACCGCTTCCATTCGTAGGGATTTTTCAGATGAATATACACCGTAAATTTGATCAACGAGAGAGTATGTAATAGAATTGTAAAACGCAGTTTCATATATGGGGGTTTTAACTCCCGACTCAAATACTTGGATAAGATAATGGATTTTTATCTCCTGTCCTGATTGGAATATTCTGTCCAATTCTTCTGAAAAACAGCTGGTCAGGCGAGCCGAAATGAAAAGATGACCGCCACTTGCACTCAAATTGACATTATCAAACTCGGCATTAACCCCGTTAATCGTAGAATAAAATAGTGACCCAATAGCAATTATTGTAGATGTTATTCTTTTTACAAGTAAAGAAAATAAACTGGGTTCCATGCTAAAAATTAATGAATAAATATCGTATACACCAACCCCTCAAAAGGTTGTTTCCATAAAAACCCTTATAGAGAATTTCTTTATGGAATTTTGTAAATAAAGATGCCATCTCTCTAAAAGGCTCATCACAATAAGGCGGACTTGGATTTCATTATTATACCAGAGTTGTACAATGTGATTCAGATTCAATCTTACCAAAACTTGCGTCGTTTTTGTTTCAAAGAAACTGCTGACCCGCCAGCTCACGAAGAATGGGGGTGAGCAGGGAAGAGAAGAAATCACCCTCTCCTTCACCCTGTGGAATAAAATCTGCGATTTTCTCCGACTAGTCGGAGATTCCACAGGGTAAAATTCCTCTTCCGCCGGCTGGCGGAGAGAGGCGTTCCTAGAAGCATAACTTCAAACAGTCTTGCCCGCAGGTTCTGCGAAAAGAATCAGAGACTCGAGTGTCCAATATATCTTTCTCCCCCTTGGATGGGGGAGAAAAAAAGAGGGGGTGGTATTTGGGTGTTGATACCGTGCTAATGCTTGTATCTCGGACTATTTTTAAATACAAATTCATTTCTCTCAGTCGGGAATCTAACAGGTATTATTCAGGTCCAGGATATTATGAATAACCTTCCAAAAGAAGTTTTAAGAAAGATGGCATCCTATTAATGTTAATAACCAAACCTGACACCCAATGAGTACGTCAGTCCTGAGGGGACTATCGGTGATGCACCTCCAACAGTAAAATCAAATGGTTTTTCAGTCCAATTATCATCGAAAGCATAGGTTTCCAGATATCCTACTGACCCATGAATGCCCAACCAGTCATTAATGCGAATCAATAATCCCACAGATGGTCTATATACAAAATAACTCTTTGTAAACTTCACAGCGCGATTTTCTGTTGCGTCTACAGCTACATCCCAAGAAAAGTCACCATCAGTTTCTGCAAGCTCAAGTTCTGTGCCCCCACCGCCTAACATTATACCAATATCTAATATCAGTCGTTCCGTCATTACCGGGAATTTCTTTGCAACTGTAACCCCGCCGAATCCTGAACTCAGGACATATTTTTTTGTGACACCATCATCATTCCGAATCTGTTCGGTTTTTTCGAACCCAGCACCCATTCCACCGATAAACCATCCTTTCCCAACATTACCAGCGCCGACGCCGCCCCAGGCAATTATCCCCCCTTTGGAAATTCTTTCGAAGCCATTTCGTACGAGAAAATCACTGATACCAGAAAAATCGTAGTCAATCCAGATAGGTTCAAAACCGCCGCCTCCATATCCCGGTGATAATTTCCCTTTTCCTTTGAAAAAGTCTCTTTCCTTTTCTTTACGAGCTGGAAGATTAAAAGTGAGTTGGGTTGTAACTTCTTTTTCATTGCGAAAAACTTTGATTTCAACTGTGTCACCAATGTTTTTACTATTTCTCATGCTTATCAGGTGATCTTCAAAACGTACCTTTTCACCATCGAATTCCATAATAATATCACCTTTCATTATTCCAGCTCGATCTGAATTTCCACCCTTGATTACACCCGTAACCAATACTCCATAGTTATAAGGATAACGTTTCTCGTACACATCCTGAAAACCAACATCCTCAAGGTACAAATCAAACTTGGGGGTTTTCGTTGCAGTGATGTAACCCGGTAAACTTGGAACAGGAGGAATGGATGGAGCTTGTTCTCCGCTTTCTATAGCGCTCTCCAACTGTTCCCCCCACTCTTCCATTTCTTCACCCCATTCTTCCATCCGTTTACCAATTTCTTCCGCACTTTTCTCAATATCTTCAACCCCTTCAATTTCTTCGACTTCTTCCTGAGCGAAAGTGCTGGACGGTAGTAAAAGTAACCCTATTGCTAAAATGAGTGTGATGATTTCTGTTATTATTTTACTTTGTCTATTCATTTTCTTACTCCTTTCCAAAATAGTTCATTTATTCACTTCGAAAATATGCAAAGTACGTGCCAGAAATTATTTATTCGCCGTAAGTACGTATAATACTGTAACTTACATTTTTAGTTGATCAGAAAAAAATAGTTGTTGATATATAAATATGGTTTACTTATATAATTATGATATAAAGCTGAGGTGTAAATAGCTGCTGTGTTTTGGATGCTTCTGCTATACCACACACGATACAGGGAGATAATACTGATTCTATTGACCAATGATAGAAACGGGGTTTTTGAAATAATAGTGAATTAGGGGTAGAAAAGCTGATGAAACACAAAAACGTCCTTGTCGCATTTGAGGAAGATGCTTCGCTTGTTACTCTCTTTTGTAGGAATTGAGATTCTAATCTTTTGGTTTCTCCGGAACTATAATCCACGCGGTTATGTAGAGGATAAATCCAGCTCCTCCCCAAAAACACAAAAGAATAATAGCCAATCGAATTAGAACAGGATCTATGTTTAAATATTCGCCAAGGCCCTCACAAACCCCGACAAATTTCCCTTCTTTTCTGTTGCGGTATAGTCGCTTCATACTATAGTAAGAAAAGTGGGCTAACGGTAATAGTTAAAAGAATAGTTAGGATTATCCAATTTGGGATTATCCAATTTACTTCAAGCCTTCTTTTTTTGTTCATTTTCTTTCTCCTTCATAAGTTAATTTATGTGCGCACTTAGAAACATACAAAACACGTGCCAGAAATTATATATTTATCGTAACTACTTATAATACAAGAGCTTAAACTATAAGACAAATTACATAATACACAGTTAATCCATATAAATATGGTTTGGTTTTATCATTATGATATAATGTTTTAGGTATAAATAACTAATGTGTTGTGGAGACTCCTATGCCAATTACAGCACTGCCGGCGCCCTGATAGTGAATACCCATATCCACCGTTAAGTTTTTAATTACATATCCAAGTCCAATAGACGAGCCTGCTATGTAACTCTGCCACAACTCATCTGTCCCAAGGTCAAACCTGTACGAACTTGTTCCCCACCTTACCTTGAAGTTGCTTGGAAGAAAAAACTCTCCGCCAAGCCGAATAACAGCCCGATCCTCTTTCCGCCACCACAATCCGTCTAAAGAAATTTCCATCGGGAGGTGCGCCAGCTTTTTTGATAACCCCAGCGCCAGACTGGTAGGAATTGTTTCGTGGTAATCAGTATAGTTATTGAGCGTATATCCAAAATTGCGAATACTAACTCCCACTTGAGCATCAAATCTCGGGATTTTCAAAGCTGTTCCGAAGGACACAAGGGCTAAGGTGGCATTTACATTTTCTATCTGGCTAAAAAAGAATCCACCTGTCATGCCAACATCGAGCAACTTATACAGCTTCTGAGCAAAAGAGCCGGAAATCCATGTGTCACCTGCGGTAAATTGTCCTGTCTTTATTCCGCTATCATCCCGCCTTTCAAATGCGCCGTATTTTACGTGTCTTAATGTGATAGCTACCTTCCGGTTGCCAAGTACCTGTCTCCACTCAACCAATCCCGTTTGAATATCAGCCGGGTATCGGACCGCTGACATAAGGAGTGACCGGTTGGATGATTGTAGCAACGACGGATTTATGGAAGAGATGTCCATCCCGTGCCAATCGGCTGCCCCTGCAGCCGACATACCCAGAGAGCGAGCGTGATACGGTATTTCCAAAGCGGAGTAACTTCCTTCCGAGCTCAATGCCACAGGGAAAAGCCCAAAAAGAAACAAAACCAACAACATTAAACCGACGGTGGATAGTCGGAATAGATTAAGGGTAAAATGTGTGATTATTTCTTTTTTTGAAATACGCATTTTTAATTATTTAAAACGTAATTATTTAAAAAACTCACGTCATTCATTTCTTCATTACGTTTTACGTTTTAAATATTTATCCTGGTTAAAGAAGTGAGTTTGGATCAACATCCACATGGGTTGTAACCCCTTTTCTTTTTTTCATAAAGGGAGAATCAATAAGATTTTTTTCAAGGAATTTATGAATCATAATTCCATTTTTATCCTTCTCTTTCGGTGACTTAAAGATGATCTGGTAACGGTAATTCCCCCGAATCTTTTCCATAGGGCAGGGAGCAGGTCCAAGAATTTTTAAAAATCTTGGCTTTTCCTTCAGACTGTACAAAAACTCCTCCGCCACTCGTTCCACATGACTCCTCTTCTTCCCTGCAAATTCCACTTTTGTCATCCAGCTAAAGGGGGAATACTGAAGCTCGCTCCGCTCATTGAGACAGATGTTGTAGTACTTTTCGATGTTCAGCTGGGCGGCTAATTTAATGGTATTATTATCAGGGTTGTTCGTCTGAATAACTACCTCGCCGGGTTTTTCTCCTCGACCAGATCGACCTGCCACCTGATAAATAAGCTGAAACGTCCGCTCGCCTGCTCGGAAGTCCGGAAGAAAAAGTCCGGCATCTGCATTGATAACCCCAACGAGAGTTACATTTTCAAAATCCAGCCCTTTGGCGATCATCTGAGTTCCAAGAAGTACATCGAGCTCACCTTGATCAAATTTTCTTAGAATTCTTGCGTGGGCTCCACTACGTCGGGTAGTATCTAAATCCATTCTCATCAACCGCATTTCTGGAAATTTCTGAATTAAACTCTCCTCCACCCTCTGAGTTCCAATTCCCCCCAATAATAAATTTGTTCCATTACACTCCTTACAGTCATCGGGAACCAGTTTAGTAAAATTACAGTAGTGACACTTCATCAGGCTTTCTACTTTGTGATATGTCAGGGGGATTTTACAGTGACGGCACATTTCCACAAAGCCACAGTCCCGACAGGAAACAATGGGAGAAAATCCCCTTCGGTTTTGAAGTAAAATTACCTGCTCATTTTTCTCCAGGCGATCTTGAATTTTCTCCTTCAACAACCGAGAAAATAGTATGCGATAGTTTTCTGTCTCCTCTCGCTCTTTTATCATATCCACAATATGAACCTGTGGATATTTTGCTTTCCCGTATCTGTACTTCATTCTAATGTAGTTCAGCTTCTTCACCGCTTTGTTATAATATGATTCTATGCTGGGGGTTGCTCCTGCAAGAACTGTGAGTGCGCCACTCAATTTTCCCCGAATCAATGCCACATCTCTTGCCTGATAACGAGGAGCTGGGCTGTCCTGCTTGTAAGTTCCTTCCTGTTCCTCATCCACAATGATTAAACCCACATTTCTCAAAGGAGTAAAAATAGCACTTCTGGCTCCCACGACCACGGAATAAACTCCTGCACATATCTGTTTCCACGTCCATGCCCGCTGAGCGGGTGACATCCGGCTGTGCCAGATGGCAACACGCTCTCCAAACACCGCTCGAAATCTACCGGCAATCTGGGGCGTTAAGGCAATCTCTGGCAGCAACATAATGGATGTCTGTTTCCATTCCTCCGCCTGTTTTGCCAGATGAATGTAGATTTCTGTTTTGCCGCTTCCGGTGGCGCCATGGAGAAGATAGGGATAAAACTCCCTCGTTCCCAGATGCTCTTCAAGCTCAGCAATAACCTCCCTTTGCTCTTTTGAGAAGGTAATTTTCTTCTTCAAAAGCTTTAGTGTGAGACTGGAAGAATCTGGAAGGCGGGGCACCGAGGAGATCGTGACAAATCCTTTTTTTTCTAAAGCTCTACAAACAGCAGAGATATTTCCCCCCACACTTTTAAGTGAAGCAATGGGAATCGGCTCCGCCTGTCCCTCCAATGCCTTCATCAATCGGAATTGTTTTGGTGCTTTTTCTTCCAATGCTGTCAGATCATCACTTGACACTTCGTTTCTCATTATTAATAACTGTTTGGCGGGAGAATAGGTACTGCTCAGTTTTTGAGGAACTGCACATTTCATCACCTGCCCCACTGGCGACAGGTAATACTTGCTCACCCAGTTTAGAAGTTCCCAGAGATTTTTATCAAAAATGGGGGTTTCATCCACAATTGCTGAGATGGACCGAATCTTGCCTGTAAAGTCTACTTTCTTTTGCAGTTTTACGACCACTCCCTGTGCCGTCTTTTTCGGTCCGAATGGGGCTCGAACCCTTACTCCCACCTGAATTTTACCTGAAAACTTTTCAGGTATTCGGTATATGAAGACTTTATAACTTGAGATTGGGAATGATACGCCAGCAAACATCGTGTGCTAAAATAGACGTGGTATTACAAACGTGCAATAAAAAACCTCGTATAACAACCGTTGTTATCCTAACCATCCCAAACCACGCTTTTGAATCCAGACAGGCGAATTGTCTGCTCCTGTTTTTTATTGATATAAGTCGGGCTGCGGTTTATCTTCTTTTATGAAATTTGGGGCATATTCAGGGGAATGATATTTCCGGGTTATATAAAATATGGGTTTTGCAATGTTGGAACTACTACATCAAGATGTGAGAAAGTGGACACAAAAACATATTGTTTACTAAAGGGGAGGAATGAATAAGAGAGTAATATTTGAAACCAATAAGTGTAATAATTGTTACTCTTTAAAATTGTATTTGCTATATTCTACTCATGCACTTGGTATGGCATAGTTTGTGTGACTATCAAATGTAAAGCAAGGGATTAGTCTGTGATTAAATCAATATCATTTAAGAACTACAAATCATTTAAGATCAACCGCTGGGGAAATCCATGGAAAATTGATATTAAGCCCATAACGATTCTTGTAGGTCCAAACAGCGGGGGTAAAAGTGCGATCATAAAATTGTTTGGCTTATTGCATCAATCGTATAAGGATGGTAAACCTGGTGACTTACTGAAGTATGATGGGCCAGATACGGACTTGGTAGATTTCAAAACGGTCTCTCATAAAAACGTAAGAGAGCCGTTATCAATCGAAATACACCTTGACCGTTGGGCTCCCACTCCGGCACCGGATTCTTTGGGCGACATCTTGCCTTTGGAATCGATGGGACATGAGGTTACAATCAACAAAGTATCGATCAATGAGACATCGCGCACCTCTTCCTTTATGTATACATTAGGTCTGAAAAAACGTAGAAATTTATCGTTTGTCTTTTCTAAGCGAAGTAATTCGGGTTTAGAATTCAAATTAAGTTCTGCGGTTCTTGACAAAATCATGACAGATCTCGATAGCGAGTTGAATGATATGGCTAAAGTTTTATCTGTTTGCTCTGGAAGTTCTGTAAATGAAGAGGATATCAAGAAAGGCGTGCAAAAGATTTTTAAAGCTGAAAACTCCATCAGGATAACAAACAGAGGAATTAACATTGTATCTGCAGGTGAGACAGGCAAACAAATAGATGCTAGGAAGGAAGTAACAGAAATTCTTGGAATATATGGTACGTCACAGTCTGTTCCAGATGAACTGTATGAGCTATCTTCTGTTGCCACCGGGCTGGTAAAGTTAACGGTAACAGATCTGGAAGAGTCTATAGATAAAAGAGGAAAGGGTAGATTTGACGATAAAAAGCAGGACCGTAAGAGAACACGTAAGGAAAAACAAGTAGTAAATATGTTTTTGGAGGTTGTGCACGACCAGTCATACAAACGATACCATAAGGATTTCGCGTACTGGCTTTGGCAGTATATCTACCGCAAGGTTATACAAGAGATTGAAAGGACAGTATACTCTGTAGTCGATCAAAAGCTAATAAAGAATATAATCTCACCTACCCTTCTTGGTAATCTTGATTTAGTTATTATCCTACCGCCTGTGAGGCCTGTACCGAAGCGAGTCTATTCGTCTGAAGAAATTGAACTATCACTGAACCAATTTCATCTTAATTCTGCTAGATCATATGACCTTATGGGCTCTGTGAGTAAAGACCTTCAAAGGCTCGGATTCCCATACTCTGTTAGATACAAGAAAACAGGTGGTGGAACCGGATTGCCAGAGTTCTACACTTTGATCGTTGAAGAAATGATAGACAGTAAATCGTACAACTACGTCGATACAGGTTTTGGTTTATCACAGGTATTACCAATTATTATGTCGTTACATAACCATCGGAGATATTCGAACAGGCATCCGATTATTGCTATTGAGCAGCCCGAGCTTCACCTCCACCCGAAGGCTCAATCAAGATTGTCCAGTATGTTCGTGCATGCTCTTAGGGATTCACATTCTGATAAGCGACCCTATAAGATGGGTAACCTTCAACTTATTTTGGAAACTCACTCTGAACACTTAGTGAGGGGTTTTCAAGTTGAGGTAGCAAAAGGCAACCTGTCGAAAGATGATATGGCAATATACTATGTCGGTAAGTATAAAAATGAGAACAGCTATGTTAAGAAACTTGAAATTACAGAAAAAGGGATGTTCGTAGAGCCGTGGCCAGGAGGATTCTTCGAGGAAGATTACAGACTCACCAAGGAATTACTAAGGCATCAATAGTCGTGTTTCAGGAAATCACATTAGCGGCTGATTTCATCAATATCTATCATAGTAATAAGAGCGATTACCTGAGGGCTTTGGAGTATCTCGAGAAGGAAAAGACGATATTTGTGGACAATTATTTCTACAGCGATCTCGACCAATTTCTCGACACGGTTCCGGATGAGGAAAAATCCTTAGCAAAAGGTAACATCCAGTTATTCTTGAGTGGTAAGATCAAGTCAATGAATCCTAACACTTCCCCGTTTACACCCAAAGAAATACCCGATGACCGGTTTCGCACGGCTCTTTCAATTGCTGCGATGAACGGGGACAGAATATTGATCAGACACAATTACAATGGGGAATGCAGAGTGACTATTGGCGTTAAGACAAATGTGAATGTTTGTGCTTTGAGAGAGTACTTGAACCCAAACAAGAGCTGCAAATGTGCCAACCCTCGCAGGGTAGAGTTGAAGGATAAGGAACAATTTGATCCGAGTTGTCTGGTGGAACCTTATATTAGAGTTACGGAGGAGTTGTGGATTCAGGACCCGTGGCCCATCACTTATAATGCGAAAAAGGACAAGTTTGTACCCAGACCTTTCCTGCGCGACCTAATGAAGATGTGTAAGAAAGGTAGCGAGATCATCATACACAGTCTGTCTGATGAGTCCAGAAGAGATACAGACAGGGTTTGTGAAGAAGGGATAAAGAGTCAAATCAAGATGATCTGTCCCGCAAACCTTTCCCTAAATTTCACTTTTGGGAAGGTCCATGATAGAACGTTTCGAACAGAACAGTTCAACATTGATGTGGGTGGTGGCATCGGTATGTTCTTCAAGAACTTTGAGAAAAACATCTATGAAAATGGAGCTGGTGATAACTCTTATATAACTATAACCCTTAGACATACCTGATTTATCCCAATATGAAATTAAAAAATCACAGAGTGCGGGGCCTAGTAATCGTATGAAAACCTTCATCTCCTCCATCGGTGATAACGATTCCCCTGAGCACAGTCCACAAGTCGGGGCGGTGATGAATTTCTTCCTGCATCTCAATCGCAAAAGGGTGAGCGTATGATAGATAAAGCGAAAGATCTTGTCCCAGCCAAGAAGTATGACACGTTTGTTGGCGAACTCTCTGATCTCCTGGAGGAAGCGCGGAGGCAGGCGGCGAGGTCTGTCAATTCTATTCTCACTGCCACCTACTGGGAGCTCGGCCGACGAATTGTGGAATTTGACCAGAAGGGGGAGAAGCGGGCTATGTATGGTAGAGCACTCCTCAAGAAACTATCGGTTGATTTAACAGCCAGATTCGGCAGGGGATATTCTGTAGATAATCTCGAGCTCATAAGGCGATTCTACCTGACTTTTCCACGATCGAAGATTTCCGAATCAATGCCTCGGAAATCTCTGCTGAAGGTAAAATCCGAATCACCGATTCGGAAATTCGATACAGTCCAGTTGGGTCAGATATTCCCCCTGTCTTGGACGCACTATGTTCATCTGATGCGCCGTACAGATAATCCCGAGGCTTTGGAATTCTATGCAGCTGAAGCCCTCCAAGGCGGCTGGTCTGTCCGCCAATTAGATAGGCAGATTTCATCACAATTCTACGAGCGAACTCTTATTTCCAAGAACAAAGCTGCCATGCTGAAGAAAGGTTCGCAACCTAAACCGGCTGATATCCTAACACCCGAGGAAGAGATTAAGGATCCCTTCGTTCTAGAGTTTCTCGGTCTCAAGGATGAGTATTCAGAGAGTGACCTGGAAGAGGCGCTCATTGAGCATCTCGGGCACTTTCTGATGGAGTTAGGTGGTGATTTTGCTTTCATTGCCCGTCAGAAGCGTTTGTGGATTGGCAACAAATGGTATCGGGTTGATCTGCTCTTTTTCCACAGGCTCCTCCGGTGCCTTGTAGTTATTGATTTGAAAGTTGGCAAGTTCACTCATGCCGATGCAGGTCAGATGCATCTGTATCTCAACTATGCAGAAGAGCACTGGACACACGAAGACGAAAATCCGCCCGTGGGTCTCATCCTCTGTGCCGAGAAAGATTCGGCTGTAGCCAAGTATGCTCTCGAAGGACTACCGAACAAGGTCATGGCCTCTGAGTACAAACTTGCCCTCCCGGATGAGGAACTTCTGATTCAGGAGCTAAACCAGACACGGAGAATACTCGAAGCGCGGTCACTGGAGGACACTGGTTAGAATGAACATTAGGATATGTTCCGGTTTGAAACCCGTGGCGCCGTCATGAAATTCCTCACCTTCGCTGGCACACATGATGATATAGGTCCGGATTCGGCGGAATATGGTGCTGTTCTAACAATCTTTTTTGAGTATATGGATGAGATAGATGATGTCTATATCTTCGTAACCCCAGCATCTAATAAGGCAGACTTTCTCAAAATAGCGCATAAGATAAAAAGATTGATTGAATCTGAAGCTCCTGATGTAAATGTACATCTTACCGATGTGAACATCATTGATCCGGTGGATTATGATCTTGTTTATCAAATGATCTTTGATGAAACACAGAAACTCCTCCAGGAGGAGGGGTTTGCGAAAGCTGAGAAGATCATTAATATCACCTCAGGCACACCAACTATGACCGCCTGTTGGATACTGTTGCAAAAATCGGGGCTTATTCCCAACGCTAGACTTTTTCAGTCGTCTGATCCTAAATTCAGAAGAAGAATTGAGGGTGGCAAAGTGGTGACCAAACCTTCGACTCATGTGGTAAACCTCGAAATTGATAATTTCCCCCAGATACAGGCACCCAATGAGATTAAACGAAAACTCAACAGGGTTGAAGCTGAACTAAGTGTCTATAGAGAAGAAAAAGAAGTTCGTGATCTTGATGAGAGAATTCCTCTACTGGTTGGAGAATCAAAGCGAATCAGGGAGATCAAGGAGCAGATACTTTTTGAGATTGACACCGATACACATGTCTTAATACTGGGGGAGCCCGGTACCGGAAAGGAGATTGTGGCTCGTTCCATTTGGGACCAACACCGTAAGTCTATAGATAAAAAAATGACAGTTTTTGATTGCGGTCAGTTTGTTCCCAATCTGATAATAAGTGAATTGTTCGGTCACGAGAAAGGAGCATTCACGGGAGCAGACAGGACAAAAAAGGGTATCTTGGAAGCTAACGAAGGACGGATGATCTTTTTGGATGAGATTGGCAATATACCTCTCGATATTCAGGGGGTGTTTATGAGATTCCTACAGAGTGGTGAGTGGCGTAGAGTTAGGGGTAATCGTGTTAATATTGCTAATGTTCAGGTTATTGCTGCTACGAACAGGGATATTGATGACGATACTATCTTCCGCCCAGACCTGAGAGATCGGTTCCATGAGAAAGTTTATCTGTCCCCTTTGAGAGATCGTAAGAGCGATATCCCGTTTCTGGTAAATCACTTTCTTAATCAGTCCAATAAAAATGTTTCATTGGACGATGTCGTAATACAGTACCTGATGAACCATGACTGGCCGGGTAATGTGCGTGAATTGGAACAATGGGTAGGACGTATCTGTCGCCGTTATCAGGATATATTGCTGAAATGGGGGGACATTCCTGAAAGACTCAGACCGGGGAAGGACGAGGTGCAGTATGACGGACCTGCGATTCCTCCCTTTCCACTTGACCTTAAAGAGTTCAATAGACATATAGAAGAGGAAGCCATAGAACAAGCGGGCAGCATGGCGGGGGCTGACCAACTGCTTGGCTACAATAAAGGAACCCTTAAGCAAAAGAAGTATCACAGGCAAAAGCAAGACAAGTAACATTTATTACTCTGTATAGTAACATTTTCACCCCCTTATAATCATCAATTTAACCTTTTCTTCTCGATATAAATTTAATCATAGTGCTGGCACAGTTCTGGCATCTTTGGTTAGCAGAAAAACAATCTACATAAAAAGGAGAAGACCTTTGGTAAAATTTGAGAAAATTGAAACACCCGAATCAGTCGGTGCAAGCCTTAATCTATTCTGGTTGTTGAAATTAACCTTTCTCTATAACTCATATCGTGGTGACCATATCAGCATTGGCGTCGGCTTTTGGAAGGCTGAGACATCTCTTCAACTCAGTATTTGGAATTAGGAGTAGACTGTTGATGTTAATTTTCCCTGTTTAGAAACATAAGAAGTTTATTTGGAAATATATTTCTAAATCCAAAAAGTGACTGTTATAGAGGATGTATAAATACAACACGACTATTCCTGAACCGGTTAACTAATTTCTTTGTTTCATTTTTATTTGTGTATGATTTTACAATGACATAATCCTCAAAAAAGTAGAACATTAATATCGTTATATACAATAAGTCTATCTTCAATAATATGTGAAGTTAATAATCTCATACTTTTGTAAAAACACCTTTTCGGAGTGGGTTCTACAATGTAATAGTAATTTAGGGGATACTTTGATTGTTGCCCCTGTTATCTTTAGCTATAAAAAAGAGAGGGAAACTCCAAACTATTCTTTAATGACATATACCTTTACATCGGTCTGAATGCCTTGTTCAAGTTTCACCGGAACAGAATAGACACCAAGGGATTTGATAGGTTCATCGAGAAGAATATCCTTTTTATCCACGTTAAAGCCCTTTTCGTTAATCAAGTCGGCAATAGTAATAGCTGTCACCGAACCAAAAACCCGATCTTCCTCGCCCACAGGTACGGGAGCGGAAATTTTTAACTTTGCAATTTGTTCTGCCACTTTTTGAACGTTTATTAGTGCCTTTTGATCTCGGGCTATCTCTTGTTCCTTCTCAGCTTGAACCTCCTTGATTTTCCCCGGAGTGGCTTCAGCTGCCAGACCTTTAGGAATCAGGTAATTGCGTGCATATCCCGGCTTTACCTGAATAACGTCACCTGCGTTTCCTAATTTTTCAACATCCTGAAGTAAAATAACTTCCATTTTGTTTATACCTCCCAGTACTCGGATTAAAGTTCTTCGCCCGAATAAGATATCAGGGCAATGTTCCGTGCTCGCTTGATGGCGCGGGTTAATTCTCTCTGGTGTTTTGCACAGGTACCCGTTACCCTTTTGGGAATTATTTTCCCCTGCTCAGTGACAAACTTACGAATCAGCCTTACATTTTTATAATCAATGGCGATATCTCTATCCTCACAAAACTTGCAGATCCTTCGCCTGCTCATAACTGTCATAGTATCCTCCGATATTTACTCAATATATGTTTCAAATTATTCTTCATTAGATTCACCCAATTCCTTTTCCTCAGGCTTTTGATTTAAACGAACAGTATAATAAGCCAGAATTGCCTCATTCAGTTCCATCCAACTGTTCAGTTCATCAACGGCTGGTGTCTCCGTTTCATACTGAAGCATCATATATGTGCCATATTTTTGCTTATCCACAAGATACGCCAGCTTCCGCTTTCCCCACACGTAGGAATTGATAATTTTTGATCCCAACTTTTTTACACGATCATTCACATCGTCCTGTACTTTTAATAGTCTCTCCTCTTCAAAATCGGGATGCACAATGTAAAGAATTTCATAATACCGCAAAGCTATTTCCTCCTTATATTAAATTGAAACGATAGTAGTACAATATCCCACAATTTTTTTATCAGCATTTCTCTATCTCTCCATTTCTCCACTACTCCTCCATCACTCCATCACTCCATCACTCCACAAATTAAAACATTGGTGCTATCACCAGTGAAATCACTGACATCAGTTTGATCAGAATATTCAATGATGGTCCTGCTGTATCCTTAAATGGGTCTCCTACAGTATCTCCCACAACAGCAGCTTTATGAGTATCTGATCCCTTTCCGCCTAAATTATCCGCTTCTATGTATTTCTTGGCATTGTCCCATGAACCGCCAGCATTCGCCATAAAAATTGCCAGCAGAACCCCCGATACTGTAACGCCAGCGAGGACCCCGCCAAGCATTTCAGGATCATGAAGAATCAGCCCAAAAAATACGGGGGTCAACACAGCCAAAAGTCCTGGAGCAATCATGCGTTTAATGGCAGCAGCGGTAGCAATATCCACACAGCGAGCATAATCTGCTCGTGCTTTCCCTTCAAGCAATCCTTTGATCTCTCTAAACTGTCGGCGAACTTCCTCTATCATATCAAAAGCAGCCCTTCCTACTGCACGTAATGCAAAAGACGAAAAAACAAATGGCAGCCCTGCGCCAATGAGTAACCCTGCCATAATCCGTGGGTTGCTGATATTCAGCTCAAGCGGTGTGCCCGTAACACTTGCCACCGTTTCCCGGTATGCAGCAAAGAGAGCTAAAGCCGTTAGAGCTGCCGAGCCAATAGCAAATCCTTTTCCAATGGCAGCTGTGGTATTCCCCACTGCATCTAACTTATCCGTTCTCTGTCGAACTTCCGAAGGTAGCTCAGCCATCTCGGCACAACCGCCGGCATTGTCTGCAATAGGTCCATAAGCATCCACCGCAAGTTGAATTCCCGTTGTAGATAACATCCCAAGGGCAGCAATAGCAATTCCGTACAAGCCAGAAAAGTAGTACGATAGAATAATTGCTATAGCAAGGGTTAATACCGGAAATGCGGTGGAAAACATCCCATTTGCAAGACCTGCAATGATATTTGTTGCGGCGCCTGTCTCGCTGGATTTTGCAATAGTCCTGGCTGGTTTGCGGGCTTCAGAGGTGAAATATTCTGTTAACAGACCAATTAAAATCCCAGCGATCAAGCCCACAATTGTAGAGAAAAATATATCTGTTCCGCTTACCAGCTTTTCACCCATTTCAATAACACTTGGGACAAACCTTTGAATCACAAAATAGCTGATAATAATCATCAATCCACCAGCACCAAATGTCCCAATATTCAGTGCGTTCTGTGGGTTACCCTCTTCTTTTGTTCTTACGAAAAAAGTCCCAATAATAGAAACAACAACACCAATACCTGCGAGAACCAGAGGAAGCATGACAAGATTTCCCAACCCAGCGGTGGCAGCCAGAACCATGGCGCCCACTATTGAGCCCACATACGATTCAAAAAGATCAGCGCCCATACCAGCTACATCGCCCACATTGTCACCCACGTTATCCGCAATGGTAGCGGGGTTTCTTGGATCATCTTCGGGAATTCCAGCTTCAACTTTTCCCACAAGATCTGCTCCAACATCTGCAGCCTTCGTGTAAATTCCACCACCAACACGAGCGAAAAGAGCAATAGATGATGCCCCCATAGCAAAGCCTGATAGAATTTTCATTACTCTGGAAAGGTCAACGCCTTCGGTAAGACCACCGTAGAAGTAAAACAGAATAGAAAGACCAACAATCCCAAGACCAACCACACTCATTCCCATAACGGAACCGCCATTGAATGCTACCATTAACGCATCATTCAAACTTGTACGGGCAGCCTGTGCGGTTCGGTTGTTCGCTGCCGTGGCAACGCGCATGCCAAAATATCCAGCCAGACCACTACACAGTGCGCCCACCCCAAAGGAGAGGGCTACTAAACTTGTTCCCTGTTTGACATTTCCAAAAGCAAGGAGAACTGCCACAGCAATAACAAAAACAGCAAGCACTTTGTACTCTCTAAGCAAAAAAGCCATAGCACCCTCTCGAACGGCATTCCCGATTTCTACCATTCTTTCTGTCCCCGGATCTCTCCGGTTAACCCAGACAGATTTCCAGAAGGCATAAATCAATGCCAGAACACCCGCAATCGGAATTAAATAGAAATATGAATTTTCCATAATCTTGTTATCTCCTTAGCCTTAATAAAACGTAATTATTTAAAACGTAAGGCTCGCCGTAGGGCCTCTCCGTTGCCGGAACGGCTAGGACTATGCCGAGGCTGCGTAATTACTCACCAGTTACCACTCTACCCCTCACCCTGCCTGCACCAAGGCTTCGGAAGGCAGGCAGTTACCATTCAATTAAACTCAGACATCGCTTTTTCAATGCCCCTCGCCTGAATCATTTCCACGGCATCCGCACCGCGTTCAACCATCTCTTCAGCAAGAGATTTATCCTGCTTTCGGAACGGTTTTAAGACATATTTTTCCGCTGGACGCATATTCTCATCAGTCCCAATTCCTATCCTGATTCTCGGAAATCTGCTGTCACCCAATTGATAAATAACGGATTCCATTCCACGGTGGCATCCATCACCTCCCTTGGGACGAATTCTCATAGTTCCTAAAGGAATATCTACATCGTCCAAAATGATACAAAGGTTCGAAAAAGGAATATCCCAACTTCTTACAATCTCTTTCACAGGAATACCGCTTCTGTTCATCCCAAGCGTGGGTTTTGCCAGAATAACATCTCCCGATTTCTTTTGAACGTAGATGTAATTACCTCTCCCCGGTCGGAAAGACAGGTTCCATCTCTGTACCAATTTATCCACTACCCAAAATCCGAAATTGTGTTTTGTGTTAGCATACTGCGTATCTACATTACCCAATCCGATAAAGGCATTCATCAAGATTTCGGTTCCTCTTTGCCTTCTTCCTCGGGTTCTTCAGGCTCAACCTTAGGCTCTTGTTCAGCTTCCTCAACTTCTTCAACTTCCACTTCAGGTACTTCAATCTCCATTTCAGCTTTTTTCGGAACACTAACTGACACAACAGTGGTTTCCGGATTTGTCATAAGTTTCGCTTCTCCCAAATCCAAATCTCCAGCGTGAATACTTTCACCCAGGTCCAAATCGGAAACATCAATGTGGATAGCATCCGGCACCTCCGTCGCCAGGCAGGAAATTTCCAATTCTGTCACATTCTGAGTCAGTACACCCCCAGCTTTAACTCCGACAGGCTCTCCTTCGATTACAATATGTACCATAATGTTGATTCTATCTTTTAACCTGATTCCAAAAAGATCAACGTGCAGCACTTCATCAGTCACCGGGTGATATTGCACCTCCTTGAAAATGGCGTGTACCTTTTTCCTTCCAACCGTCACCGCATATACATGTGCTTCCGACTGAAACGCCTGGTGAAGGTGCTTTTTGTCAACAGCAAAAGGAATTGGTTTCACATCTGAAGAGTAAAAGATTCCAGGAATTTTCCCTTCCTGTCTTATGTGCTTCGCAGCTTGTTTTCCTATATTATTTCGTTTTTCGACTTTCAACTTAAACTCGTAAGCCATAATACTATCTCCTTAAAATTCAAATAAAGCGCTGATAGACTCGCCATTATAAATACATTGAATGGCATTAGAGAAGAGTTTTGCTACAGAAATGGTTTCTAATTTTTCAAATTTCAATTCCTCTGGAATATCCAGTGTATTGGTAACAATAACTTTATCGATGTATGAATTCATTAGCTTTTCGTTTGCTTCTCCTGAAAATATGCCATGAGTCGCAAAGACCATAACGGATTGCGCCCCATTTTCTATAGCAGCTTTTGCTGCGTTGATCACAGTTCCAGCTGTATCTATCATATCATCAATGAGAATTACAAGCTTGTCTTTTAAATCACCAATAAGATTCGCAACCTCCGACCTACGATGTCCAGTTCGCCGCTTATCAATGAGAGCAAACCCTACTCCCAAATGCCTTGCAAAAGATTGAGCCATAGGAGCACTCCCAACATCTGGAGATAAAATGACGGTTTTATCAGACAAGACATCCATCTTCCTTAATCGTTCAAAAATAACCTGTCTTGCATAGAGGTGATCAAAGGGAGTATTGGTAAACCCCTGTATCTGAGATGAGTGAAGATCCATCGTTAAAATTCTACCTACTCCCACGCTATTCATCATATCCATCATAACCCTGGCAGAGATGGGAACTCGCGGTTGGTCTTTCCTGTCCTGACGACCATATCCATAATACGGAATAACTGCAGTCACTCGATCTGCAGATGCACGAACTGCCGCATCTATCATTAAAATTAGTTCCAGAATGTTCTCAGCAGGTGGATTGGTTGACTGAACAACAAAAACATCCTCACCGCGGATATTTTCTTCATACTTGACCCGTATCTCCCCATCGCTGAACCGGGAAATCGCAACTTTTCCTATGTCAATACCAAGATGGTCGACAATCTCCCTGGTAAGAGGACGGTTGGAGCTGCCGCTGAAGATTTTCATTTTACTTACTTCCTTATTTTAACAGATCTTATTAATAATACGTAATTATTTAAAACGTAATGCGTAACCAGTCACCCTGCATTCGCCGAGACCTCACAAGTTACTACTCACCAGTTACCACTCACCAATTTTCAATCCCTTAGCTGCCGGGCTAGGATTCGAACCTAGATTAACGGCTCCAAAGGCCGCGGTCTTGCCATTGGACGACCCGGCAAAATAATTTTCGATTGAATATTGACTATTTTCAATTCTCCACAATCTTTATACCATCTAATTTCTCTGATTTTCTTCAAAGAAATTTGTATCAACCATTTATAGATCTGATTCCAATAGAAAATCTTCAATAGATAATAGTCAATCTAAATCGGGTGGGCTAAATATGTCTGGAGGGAAGAGGAAAAGCGGTTTCTTGCTTTGCGTGCTTGATCTTCCTCTTTAAATATTCCAAACACAGTCGAGCCGCTACCCGACAGACTGGCATATTGAGAACCACATTCCAGCAGTTTTTCTTTAATCTTGCCAATCTCCGGATATGTCTGAAAAATCAGAGGTTCAAAATCATTCTCAAAAAGCACTCTCGCATTCTCCCAGGAGGCGAAAGATACCCCCGGCTCACCAATACCGGGAGCGGGCGCAAAGTTACCTCCCTTTAAGTCTTTGGGCAAATGGTTTTTTACCGAACCATAAGCCCACTTGGTGGAGATGTATATATCTGGTACCACAAGTAGAATTGCACCCATTTCGGGAAGGGTCGCAGGAGACAGCACTTCTCCTATCCCTTTAGCAAATTGAGTCCCTCCCCTGATAAAAAATGAGACATCGGCTCCCACAGAAAGTCCAATTCCTTCTAACTCACCATTAGTAAGACCAAGATCATAGAGTTTATTCACTCCTTTCAACACCGTAGCAGCATCACTGGAACCACCCCCCAGTCCAGCGCCCACAGGGATCCCTTTCTTAATGTGGATTTTGACACCACCTAATGATGGGCAGTGACTTTTTAATTCCAGATATGCTTTTATACAGAGGTTGGTTTCATCAACAGGAACACTGTTATTGCTGCATGAAATTTGCCAATTTTGATCAGTTGGCTCAAGAGTGATGGTATCACAAAGAGAAATTTCCTGAAAAATGGTTTGAAGAGTATGGTACCCGTCTGGACGTTGACCGGTAATTTTCAGACCGATGTTGATTTTGGAGTTTGAACGTACTGAAATCATTTCTGGTAAATTATAACAGCTAATTGGGAAAACGTTGAATTATCTAAGCAGTAACATCTTTTTACAAGAATTAAAATCGCCTGCAGATATTTTGTAAATATACAAACCGCTCCCAGAAGTGTTTCCGAAAACATCCTTCCCGTCCCACTGTACAGATTTGTATCCTGCAGTTTGTTCAAAGTTTATGAGAATTCTCACTTCACGACCCAGAATATCGTATATTTTGATAAAAACATGAGAATCTTCCGGTAAATCGTAACGTATGGTGGTTATTGGGTTAAAAGGATTTGGATAATTTTGATCTAAGTAAAACCCGGCCGGAATTGACCTATCATTCTCACCCACAGTTGACAATAGCACCTCTCCCAAATTGCCGTTTTTGCTTATCTGTTGAGCAAATATGCCATTTACAGGTTCATCTGACCAAATAACAATTGCTCCACCATGTTTATCGCATACCAGATTTCTTGAATTTAAATAATCCCTCGTAGAAACTAGAATATCTCCACTATCCCAGATGGGTACATCGTTTTGACTTAACTTTTGAGCATATAATCCTTCTGGATCTCTAGCATCATACCAAAAATAAATTTTATCTGAATCACTTCTAACAATTCCAAAACCCGACTTGGCTGAAGGATAGTCACTAACATGAATACCACCATCTGGATATTTCAAGTTTCCATCAGGATAAACTGTTTGTGTATAAACATTAGAACTATCTCCTTCATAGTTCCACCATGTAAAAGAAGAACTATTATCTAGATTAACACAAATGTAAGCTGTTGGATTATTTACTAGCAAACTGTCTGAAATTATCACATCTTCTTCCCCCCACATCCACTCTCCCTCAAATGATAACCTATGGGCTATTATAGCATCGGTTGGCCATTCCACTATCCCTGCCATTATAACCCCACCCATATCATCACTAATCATAGTGAATCTCCAGGCATGAAAGGTAAATTCTACACCCGGGATGAAGGTTTCCCACATAATGTTCCCGTCACCATCAATTCGAAAAAACCAGTTCAAGGTATCACTGAAGTCATCCCACATTTTCGTCCAGCGAACTATGGCTCCATTTTCGGTGTCTGTCACCATGTTCATGTATATATCGGCACTGTCTGATATCACTATCCCATTTTCACCCCACATTCTCTCCCCAGTTGAACTCAATCGTTGCAGGAATACCGTATTAGGAGGATCATAGCTCTCCACCCCCAGGAGATCAATCCATCCCACTATAGCTCCGCCCTCACCATCCGGTACGATCTCAAATTCTCTCTGATCTGTGGAATCTAAACTTACCCGAACACCTCCTTCTTCCCATAGCGTATTACCCAGACTGTCCACTCGCTGAACCTTCACCTTTCCCTCCCAAATTACATAAATGCCACTGGTATCCACGGGAATAAGCTCATCATATCCCACCAGTGCTCCCCCTGTACCATCATCAACCACTCGGGCATATCCAGCCTGAAAATTACCAAGCTCTCCAATTAATATTGGTGGATCCCATAATACATAACCGTACCGATCTACTCTCTGGAGATAGACTTTGCTGTGACTATAATCGAAGCTTAACCACACGATATACACCCCTCCCTTTCCATCACTGCACGCTTGTGGTGATAACCCCCAGGTCGATACCTGTAAATTGGAGTCAGGGGAGGTACTCCATTGGGCGGGTGTGAAAGCGGGAACACACAAAAAGCTAAGTA
>CAZVFT010000022.1:0-27323 GCA_964626495.1 uncultured bacterium | reverse complement strand
GAAGTAATTTACGACTTATTATGCGACAATACAAGTATGACATGACACTAGTGATTTAAAACGTAAAACATATCCGTCGGTGATTCCCATAGCTAACGCAGGGGTCACCGACGGCATTGATCTCACTAACAACCGTCACCGACCCGTACCGGGATCAGTGACGGCTATTGATTTTTTAATCATGTAAATCAGGATAATCGAGCGAATCAAGGTTCAGACATTTTTAAATACGTAAATATGTGAATACGTAAATACGTAATTATTTAAAACGTAAAACATATCCGTCGGTGATTCCCATAGCTAACGCAGGGGTCACCGACGGCATTGATCTCACTAACAACCGTCACCGACCCGTACCGGGATCAGTGACGGTTTTGAA
Organism: uncultured bacterium; assembly: GCA_964626495.1. GTDB lineage: Bacteria > Fidelibacterota > Marinisomatia > Marinisomatales > CAZVFT01 > JACNLN01. Next base: position 26,944 of record CAZVFT010000022.1, on the reverse strand, counting down.
CTAGTTCACGGATTTTACCCTTCAGGGTTTTAAAAGCAGTTGAGTTATCAGCTTACTTTCTTTAAAAGGCTAAAGCCTAAATTCCGTCTTTGTGCTCTGCCTGCCTTGTGGGATGTGTAGCATATCCCACTGGGGTGTCTAAAATGGATAGTGAATTGTTAGGTTAGTTGAAATTGCATTGAAAATATCAAAATATTATGTATTTTTGTGTATCAAGCGTATTGATATTTGGATTGACATAGTAAATTCACTCAATATATAAAATTTGCTGAAAAAGTATGTATTTCCCTTATTAATAACTGCAAAATGACAATCTTTTCTATTCGTTTTCTAATCTGAATAATCCGCCACTAAGGCACAAAGACACGAAAAAGTGTTACTATAAAGAATAACGAATTTATGTTGAAAATACTCATCATCATTGTAACCATAAGTCCTTACTTTTTAATCCTTTGTGTCTTCCCGCCAGCCCCCCTGCCCGAAAGATGTCAGGCGAGCGACCAGTCGGGAGGGCGGGCTGGTGAGTCTTCGTGGCAGATGAATTAATAGGGCTAATATGCACAACGGGTTTATCTTTAGATTCCTCTTTCTTCTTTTTTGTATTCAATCTTTCCTGACTGGACAGGTCCTGACAGCAAATGATTTCACCATTGCAGTTAAGCAACCAGGACTTTTGATACTGGAAGCTTCCTTAGATTCCATCTGGCTATCCAAGACGGAAGCTGGCAGAGAGACGATAAATTCAGAATTAGTATTTAAAAAGCTGACTTATGAAGGTCAGCCGGAACTTCCTTATTTTCACACGTTACTTTCAGGGATTCCATCTGATGCTCAAATCCAGATATTTTGGGGGGATATTCAGAATCTTCAATTGACGAACCCTGTTATTACGCCAACCGAAAGGGCGAAAGGAATTGATCTGGAAAATCCTCTCGATCCGATTGCGGGTAACCGATTTCCCGAGACAGACTATACGTGGAAATTTGTTGGTGTTTCCAGTGGAATACCGGTTCAATCACTGGAAGTGTATCCGATAGTGATATCTGGGGATAACCTGCTCACAATTCGAAAACAAGCCACGATTCGTATTCAGTGGAATCCAATGGGTTCAAATATAGGGGAAGTTGGATTCTTTACCAAAATTGGCGGTAAATCCACACCAAGTCAGCTTGGTAGGTCAACATTAACTATTCCCGAGTATCAGTTCTCTGACAACTTACTTAAGATTCTGGTGGATAGCACGGGCTGGTATTGTATTAATCAAACAGCTCTTGAGGATAGTGGATTTGTCGAGCTGAGTATGGACCCAAGAACCTTTAGACTGTGGCATCGTGGTGAGGAGCAATTGTTGTGGATTGAAGGTGAGGAGGATGGAACATTTGATAGTGGAGACTTCATCCTCTTTTCCGGTGAGAAGAATCCGAGTGGAACAGATGCATATCTGAATAATTTTTACACCGATGATAACTGTTACTGGTTAACCTGGGGCGAGGAATCAGGAAGCAGATACGTGGAGGAGTTGGGATATCCAACATCAGAGGACTACTTATTGCCTAATAGTTACAACCATTCAAGTCATATAGAGCAAGATGAAGCATTCGAACGACTTGGTGGGTTAAAGACAGATTCAACCTGGGATATTTTCGACCACTATTTTATGGGATCAGAGATTAATTCCAATACGAGTGTTAATTTCTCTTTTGTGGTTGAAAATCCCCATCCATCAGAGGATTATCTATTTTCTATCAGTACGAAGCTTCAGGGAATTACAAGTGATGACCACTCTGTCTCTATTTTTATTAATGGCTGGCTATGTTCACAGGGAAGTTGGTCCGGTCGATCAAGTACCGTTATTTCCAATTCCGGATTATCAAATGAAATGTTAACTGATGGTGAAAATATCCTGACTGTTTTTCTCACTGGTAATCAATTCGGTAAGGTCTACCTGGATTGGGTGGACATTAATTATAAAAGACTTTATCAAGCTTATGAAGATATTGTTGAATTTACTAGAGGTGAGGATATTTCATTTATCTACCAGTTTGAAGTTGCGGGATTTTCATCACCTGAAATATTTATTTTTAAGAATGGGGTTTCAAGAATTCGGGATTTTATTACCCAATATGTTGGCGGGTCATCAACTTACAAGATAACATTTCAGGATTGGGTTGAATCTGGTGACATCAAATACACTGCTTTTTCCAAGGCTGCTCTGCATTCTCCGAAAATAATTGAGTCAAAGTTACCTTTATCTTTTGAAGATAATTACCCGTTGGTGGATAGTGACTATCTTATCATCACTCCAGCAGAATATGATTCTATTCTTGCACCCTTATCGGATTACCACGATGCGACAGTTGTCCATCTCGATGATATTTACCGACGGTATAATGATGGGGTAATGTCACCTTATGCTATAAAGGACTTTTTACGGGATGTGTATCACAGCTGGAGTCCAGTTCCAGAATATGTCCTGCTTGTGGGACAGGCTTATTTGGGTGAAACGAATAAATTGACACTTCCGACAATGTTTATCCAGAGTTATGCGTGGGGAACAACTGCTACGGATTTCTGGTATGCTCTGGTGGATGGAGACGATTTTATACCTGAGTTTCATATTGGCAGATTCCCGGCAAAGAATGAGGGAGAATTGCAGGTGATGGTTGATAAAACATTAGTCTATCTTGATGGTGGTGATGCAGGAATCTGGCAGAATCGTTATCTGATGATTGCCGGTTATGAAGTAACTTTTAAAAATCAGTCAGAATCTCTTATAAATCCCATTGTTGAATCTGGCTTTTTTCCTGATAAGCTATATATTGATAAATACAGCGTGGGCGGTCCTTATTTTGGAACGACGGATACTCTGATCAACCGGATCAATCGGGGAAGAACTTTTATCAATTTCTTTGGACATGGAGGTGGTGCTGTATGGACAGATAGATCCCTATTCAGACTCGATGATATCTGGCAGCTGGATAATATAGGCAAACTACCCGTGATTACCAGTATGACATGTTTTACTGGAGACATTTCACTCGACCATGCCCTCGGTAATAGATTGTTTAGTTATGAAGATGGTGGAGTAGTCGCATTTTGGGGCAGCAGCGGAATTGGCTGGATGATTAACGATTATCTCCTTCTTCAACCCATTCTGTCAAATTTTGTATCAATGGAAGAGAGCAGTTTAGGTGAAATTATAGACTTTGGAAAAATCTCATATATTTCTCAAAATACAATGTATCGTGAAATTGCAAGGTCGTTGGTTCATCAGTACACTTTAATTGGTGACCCCGCATTGAAGTTAAATTTTCCCTCAGACATTAGTGTTACAGTTGAACCGATGGATCCAGAACCCGGTGATACCATTCAAATTCTTGTTGGTGATGCAAATCCAGAAACAATTGAGATGTTTCTTTACGATTCGGAAAATACGGAAATTCAACAGCAACCCTTCATAATCGAAAAAACCAATTCGCAATTCCAATGGCAGTTACCTGATACTCTCCCCCTCGGGAATTATACAATGAACTTTGCATTTAGTGATGAGGACAGTTCCGTTTTTCACAAGAGGGTACCAATCTCAATTTCGGGTTCTAATGCTTTCATTACCGGAATTGATCCAGCGGAGCCTACTCATAAAGATAGCATTTCTGTGACAGCTTTTATTTCTGACCAGCAGGGTGTTGACTCTGCTATTGTTGTTCTTTCTGGATACACTCAGGTGATGGACAGTATCGGGGTTAATATGTATCGTAGTGCCTCACCGTTCCCTCCTCAGTTTCCCGGCAGTACCATCCAACTCTGGCTGGAAGTCTGGGATGATAGTGATAGCACGAATTGGACAAAGTCAAAAGTAATATATCTTACAATTCCCCAGCTGCCAAATTTTTTCACTAGTAATCTGGAATTCAAAGTTGGTGATAATATCCAGATGGCTGCTACAGTTACAAATTCAACGACGGGACCCGGTCTGGCGGAATGTGTACTTGAACGTGATTCGCTGGATATATGGACACTTGTTGATACTACAAGTACGAACTTTGAAGGAATAGGCTCGCGGGAGGTCTATTTTGACGGATCTTTCTATCGGGGTGTATGGAATTACAGGGTTACTGTGAATCCCGATTCATCCACAGATGAAACCAACTATTCAGACAATCAGCACACTGACAATTTTGAAACAACATCATTTTTAGTCACTCCAGATTCTGTTGCGTGTACAATTGGTATTTCCAATATATCGGTCACTATTCCTCCAAATTCTGTATCCTCCTCTTTTCCACTGATTTTAAGACGAATTGAAGAGATAAATCTGGACAATCAACCTGACTTTACAACTGTTCCTTTTGATAGTATTCATTCAGGGATCAGGATAGATTTTTCCGGAAAGATTGACTCATTTCTTGTGGAATGGAGCTGGTCCGATACGGTACCGGATTCTGGGAATTTATATCAATGGTATCCCGAATATGAAACCTGGTTAAAAATTTGTGAAGAGTCGATCAGTGATACAGCGATATTCTTCAGGACTAATTCGTCATCTCAATTTGCCTGGCTCTATTCGGAAGATACAGAAAGACCTATGATTGAAGCAACTGTAAATGGGTTGAGGTTCCTGCAAAATAGTTATATTTCTACATCCCCCCAAATATCAGCTGTGGTTCAGGATGAGAACGGGATTGACTTTCGTGATGGTGCAATTCGCCTGTATAAGAATGGTAAGGTTGTTCCGGTGAGCATTGAAATGCCGGAAACAGGTACTCCAAATATTTTGTCATTCCACTTTACTCCAGAGTTATCTGTTAAAGACAGCTCAATAGGGATTCAAACGATGGATGCTACAGGAAATTCGTCAGATACCCTGACATTAACATTTATTGTTAAAGATAAATTGGATTTAATCGATTATGGTAATTTCCCAAATCCATTTGAAGACCTTACTATATTTGCATACGAATTAACCCATCCCGTAGATGAGTTCAGTCTTGAGATTTATTCAGTTGCTGGTGAACCTGTCATAAGATTTGATGATGAAACGGTTATTGGTGATCTTGCTCTTACAACGGCAGCATATCACGAAATTAAATGGTATGGCAAAGATAGTCGTGGAGATTTTGTGGACAACGGTATTTATTTTTATCGGATACGGGCAAAGAAGGGAAAAACGACATTACAAAAATTTGGGAAAGTAGCGAAGGGAAGATGAAACAATTTTTTACACTATTTCTGTTAGGATCCATTTTATCAGCTGGCAATTTTGGTGATGCATTCTTACAGATAGGAACTACTCCAAGGGCGATTTCTTTAGGACAAGCTTCTGTTTCTATTCCTATACACCCTGGGGGGTACCTCACAAATCCCGCAGCTATTGGTAACATTAAGAATACAAGTTTTCATCTGATGGCTGTGGATCAATTCTCTCTGGCGAATTACTATAGCGCAGGGTTATTTAAATCACTTTCAGATAAGTGGTTTGGCGCAATTAATATTCTATCCCTGCAGGTAAGTGGGATACCCATTCATCCCGATCTTCGTACAATTAGCTCTATCGAGGCACGAAGAGACAGCATCCGAACTCTTTTTCAATCCGGATATAAAAGTTTTAGTGACAATGAAACGGCATTAATCCTGTCATTTACACGATCTCCTCGTATGATGATTGATCTGGGGTGGAGGTATAATGCCTTTCCAATTTTTGTTCCTATAGGAATGAATGTGAAAGTCTTGCATAAGAAATTTTACAATCTTGAGGGGTACGGTCTTGGAGTGGATCTTGGCTCGATAGTTCGATTTAACCTTTCTGATGTTTTTCCCTACAATTGGTTAGGGGAATTATCTTTTGGTTTTGCTTTTAACGATATTTTCGGAACCATCATCTATTGGAATACACTACACCAGGATAGAATTCCACCTGATTATATTCGCGGTGTGAGTTACAAACAATCGTTAAAATTTTTACCTATTGAGATTTTAATCTCGTTACAGTCTTCATCTCGACATCAAGATAAACCAAGACAGGGGTTTGAAATATCCGTTATGGATTGTGTGGCTGTTCGTGTAGGAAACGATCTTGGGCAGCTGCAGGGAGGAATTGGCGTTTCTGTTCCGTTTTTCCAAAAGACTTTTATGATTGACTATTGTTTCACTAATCACGATTTAGGTGATAGTCACCGGATAGGAGGCAGTATTGAATTTTAGAAAAATATTAATAGTCTGTCTTGTTCTCTTTTTGCTTACTGGAGGATGTGAGATACCTTCCGAGGATGTTAATCCGCCATCGAGTCCTGAAATGGTGGGGAAATCTTTCCCTTATGACTTTCTAGAAAAGGGAATTGATGCTGAATATTATGATGGTCAACACCAGATAAAAATTGAGTGGAATAGAGTATCAGATATTGATTTAAAAGGGTATAGAATCTATCGTTCAGATGGAATTAGTCGGGATTCTATTTCTATATTGGAACCCCAGAATTTTCAACGGATTGGAATTATTGATTTACCTCACTTTCCTGATACTGTCTTTTACGATTCTGAGCCCGGTCTAGAATACAATTTATTGAAGACTTTTTTTTATTTTATACGTTCCGTCGATAATGCAGACAATTTAAGCGATCCATCGGATACTGTGAGCTATATGTTAATGAATCCTCCAGTACCTGTTTCTCCAATTGAATCAGACACCTCAGGCTCTTCCTCTCCTGTTCCAACTTTTGTATGGGAACCTACTTTTACGATACACGATTGGGTTGTTCCGACTTATTTCGCCATACGATTACAGGATTTAAGTAACTCCGTAAACATACAGACTATCTGGACCTGTTTATTATACAAATTTTGGCCGGGAGGAGCAGAAACAATTACGATTGATTATTTCACAGATGAAAATAATATACCTGATGAGGTAGAATATTTTATGTTTGATACAACCTATTCAGATGAACTACCCCCTGGATTATATCGGTGGAAAGTTAAAGGAATTGATGATATTGTTGAAGGAGATTATTCATTAATGGATGTATCAAGCGGAGAATCCGGTTGGAAAATTTTTGAAGTGGAATAAAATTTCGAATTTATCCATTCATTGAGTTTCATCATCCTTTTCTGTAATTTAAGTATATTGTTTTAAAGCTATGGATATACCAGAACTCAAAGAACAATTCCAGCAGGTTTCGAAGAGATATCACGATCTCAGGGGGTATCTTTGACCTCCAAACCTTAGAGTCTACCCTTTCTGAATTAAAAGACAAAACGGTAAAAAAGGATTTCTGGGATGATTCTTCTTCAGCTCAATCCATTCTGAAACGCATCTCTTTCATGGAGAAAAAATTAAATCAATGGGAAAATGCACGGGAAAGGGAGGAAGACCTGGAAGTACTCATTGGTTTCCTCGATGAAGATGAATATTCTGCGGATAAGTCTATGCACGGTGAGATTAAGGTGGAACTGGAAGCTTTTGCCAATATGGTAGAAGATCTGGAATTGAAGATAATGTTGGGTAAAAAAGAGGATGTTAACGATGCACTTCTCACCATTCATCCCGGTGCAGGAGGTACGGAATCTCAAGATTGGGCAGAGATGCTGTTTCGAATGTACAGAAGGTGGATGGAAAAAGAAGACTTTGAATATACGGTCATTGACTATCAACCGGGAGATGAGGCTGGGATTAAAGATGTGACTGTTGAAGTAAAAGGGGATTATGCTTACGGTTTGCTTAAAGCGGAAGTTGGGATACATCGACTGGTTCGTATTTCGCCATTTGATGCTTCCAGCCGAAGACACACTTCCTTTGCTTCTGTGTTTGTCTATCCAGCTATAAATGAAGAGATTGAAGTGGAGATCAATCCAAATGATCTGAGGATAGATACATTTCGTGCCAGTGGAGCTGGCGGTCAGCACGTGAATAAAACAGATTCAGCCGTTCGCATTACTCACATTCCCACGGGTGTTGTAGCTCAGTGTCAGAATGAGCGGTCTCAGCACAAAAATAAAGCCAATGCTATGAAAATTTTACGAGCAAGGCTGTACCAGCAGATGCTTGATGAGCAGAGAGAATCTATTAAAGAACTGGAGGATCAAAAACAGGATATTGGCTGGGGGAGTCAAATCCGATCGTATGTATTTCATCCGTATACACTGGTAAAGGATCATAGGACGAAAGTAGAAGTGGGCAACGGAAAGGGAGTCCTGGATGGAGATTTGAATCCATTCATCCGTGCCTACCTCCTGATGTCAGCATCAGAAAGTAACAAATTTGTTAAAAATGTAAGTGGGAAGGCTGCCTCTAATGAATAAAAAAGTAGAAAAAAGTTTGCATCAGATTATCCAGTTTAGAAAAGAAAAGCTTGAACGCATCCGGGAAATGGGCGTGAACCCGTATCCTTATACATACAATGCTTCACATAGATCGTTGGAGATAATTAATAAATATGATGAATTAGAGGGTAAATCTGTTTCGGTGGCTGGTAGGATCGTTTCTATGCGTCGAATGGGAAAGGCATCGTTTTTCCACATTCAGGACCAGGACGGGAAGATTCAAATCTATATCAAAAAAGATGATGCAAATGAAGATAATTACAAATTGTTCAAACTGTTCGATATTGGAGATTATGTCGGGGTGAAGGGGTCTGTTTTTAAAACCAAAACAGGTGAAATTTCAGTTTTGACCGATACTATTACTCTCTTGTCTAAGAGTCTCCGTCCGTTGCCAGGAACAAAAGAGAAAGATGGAAAAACTTTTCATACATTTGCAGACAAAGAACAACGGTATAGACAGCGGTATCTCGACCTGATTGTGAATCCAGAAATAAAAGATATTTTTATTAAACGAGCTAGGCTTATTCAATCCATTCGGGACTTTCTTGATTGCCAGAGATTCATAGAGGTGGAAACGCCTGTCCTGCAACCGCTGTATGGTGGTGCTTTTGCCAAGCCATTTACCACGAGACATGAAACCCTAGATCGGGATTTATATCTTCGTATTTCGGATGAATTGTATCTGAAGCGTTTGATTATCGGGGGATTTGAAAAGGTCTATGAACTATCAAAGGTATTCAGAAATGAAGGGATGGATCGAAACCACAATCCAGAATTCACAATGCTTGAATTTTATATTACTTATGTAGATTACATTTACTTAATGGATTTTACGGAGAAGTTAATCCAGTCGGTTGTTGAATCAGTGGAAGTCACCGATTTGGAAATAAATGGACACAAGATTGATCTAATGCAACCTTTCAGGAGAGCCTCCTATATGGATCTACTGAGCGAGGGAGTTGGTGAAGACATTCCTGTCCGAAAGATGTCAGGCGGGTCTGAAGCTGATGAAGAACACCTTCGCAAGTTGTGTGATTCACGTGGTATTGAGCTGGAGAAAGGGGCTCATCTTGGGAGGATCTATGATATATTGATGAGAGAATTTGTAGAACCAAATCTTATAGATCCAACGTTTATTATGGATTATCCCATTGTAATATCTCCCCTGGCAAAGAGTCGTCGGGACGGAAATGATAAAATCGTTGAGCGATTTGAATTATTCATTGGTGGATGTGAACTGGCAAATGCTTTTTCTGAATTGAATGATCCTCTTGAACAACGAAATAGGTTTGAACAGCAGGTAACCCTCCGGAAAGCCGGGGATGAAGAGGCACAGACATTAGACGAGGATTTCCTAAAAGCTGTTGAAATTGGAATGCCCCCGACGGGTGGTGTGGGAATTGGAATAGATCGGCTAACGATGCTTATCACCGGAAGGAAAACCATCAAGGATGTGATCCTTTTTCCTGCGATGAGATCTTTATCGGATGAGTGATGATGAAACCTCACGCCTTTATTGCGCGAAGGCATCTTAAATCCCGCCACGCTTTCAATTTTATTTCCTTTATCAGTTACCTCTCAATCATTGGTCTCGGAATTGGTGTTACTGTGCTCATTTTGACTTTAGCGGTTCTTAACGGATTTGAAAACGAGGTGCAACAAAAGATCGTCAGTTTTGATGGGCATCTACGCCTTAAGGGACTTCTTGGCAGGTCATTGCCTGAATCAAATGACTATGTTGATTCTGTTTTAACTACTATTCCAGGGGTGTTAGACAGAGCACCTTATGTTCGTAATGCGGCGATGATTCGCTATAAAAAACGTACAGAGGGAGTACTGGTTGAGGGAATTTGGGAAGATAAGGTAAGATCTGTGTTGGGAATATCTGGTATGATTGAGTCGGGAGAATTTTCTTACATATCTGATCAAGAAGGAGATGAGGGTATTGTTATTGGGAGAGACCTTGCGAATAATCTAAACCTCACTCTCGGTGATAAAGTGACACTGTTTGACCTTAAAGCGGTGGCAACACCGGGTTTGCCACCTCGCCTTGAACGGTTTTATATCTCTGGTATTTTTTCCACAGGTTTGCGTGAATATGACGATACGATGATTTATATGAGCCTTGCCGGCGCACAAGAGCTATTCGGTCTCCAGAACCAGATAACGGGTGAAATTATTAAAACCATCAAAGCAGATAGGGCGGATAATATTTCTTCTCTATTAAATGAATCCATAGGATATCCTTATTTCTCATCAACCTGGAAGGAGAGACACTTCAACCTGTTCTCCTGGTTAAATATTCAAAAATACCCAATCACCATCATTTTTGCTCTCATTGTGTTGGTGGCTATTGTAAATGTTGCTTCATCTCTCACAATGATCGTGATGGAAAAGACTAAAGATATCGGAATCCTAAGAACGGTTGGCTTTTCCCGAAAGGATATAAGTCGAATTTTTATTTCGGAAGGAGCAATTATTGGGATTTTAGGCGTTCTTCTTGGATTTTTATTGACTTGTGCTGTGGGATTTGTCCAATTGCAATGGGGTGTATTAAGAATTCCTGAGGAAATTTATTTTATGCAGGAATTGCCTATTCTCTTTAAATCTGACTATTTTTTCACTGTTGGGCTTGTTGGTATAACACTTGCTCTACTGGCGACGCTCTATCCTGCCTGGAAGGCTTCCAGACTACCACCGGCTGAGGTTTTGAGGTACGAATGAAATCCTTGAATATCTGGCTGGCTCATCGGATGCTCCTTTCAAAGAAGAAAGTGGGTTTAATTTCGTGGAGTGGATTAATTTCCATTCTGGGAGTGGCAATTGGTTCACTTGCTCTGGTTATTTCTGTAGCTATTCTGAATGGATTTGAACGGGAAGTTCGAAAAAAGATTGTAGGATTTGAGTCCGACATTCGCATCTCTGGTAATATGGACGAAAAACTTTCCAAACAGGTAGAGACGAAACTTGAAGAGATTAAAGGAATTGAATCGTATTCCTTTTTTCTTGAGAGAAAAGGGATTATCCTGAGTGAGAATGAACGGTGTCTTGTCTTACTGAAAGCGGTGGAGGGGAAGACAAAGGCGCCCCGCAGAATGCGGGGTAAAAAGGCTAAGGCAAAGGCGGAGGGGGAGGAATTATTCCCTAGTCGGTTCCTAACGGAACCAGTCGGGAGCCTGGCTGGACCTGTCCGGCCTTTGACGGATGAAATGCCCGTTGTTCATATTGGCAGGCGAGTGGCAGATAGATTAGGTTTGAGTGAAGGGGATAAAATCAAACTGTTGAGTCCTCTTGATTCTCAAATATATTCAGGTATTCCTACCTTTATGAACGCAATGGTTGGTTCCATCTTCACCACGAATATCCTCGATTTTGATGATAAATATTGTTTTATACCACTGGAAGCTGGACAGCTGTTGTTTAACCAGTCAGGCACTACCCACGGAGTGGATGTGAGACTGGCAGAGGGGGAAAAAAAGGAACGGGTAGTTCAGGAACTTAATTTGACGATACCGGGGGAATTATCAGTGTTTACATGGGAGGATCTACATCAAACTTTATTTGGAGCAATGAAGCTTGAAAAGCTGGGAACCATTTTTGTTTTGAGCTTGATTGTTGTTGTTGCTTCCTTTAACATAACCTCAACTTTGGTGATGCTGGTTATCGAGAAAGTGCGTGAAATTGGAATTTTGAGGACGTTGGGGGCATCTCGAAATAGAATCCGGCGAGTCTTCACTATTCAGGGAATGCTGATTGGTGGTATCGGATTAGCAGGAGGTTTGTTTTTTGGTTTACTATTTATTTTCATACAACATTATTGGGGGTTAATTTTACTTCCTGGAGATATTTATTTTGTTGAAGCGCTCCCAGTGTCCATTACTCCTGGAGATGTAGTAATCATTGGGGCAATTGCTGTGATACTCATTTTGATCTCCATTCGTTATCCTGCCAGAATAGCAGGAAAGCTGGTACCAAGAGAAGCAGTGCATTTTGAAAAATGATCATTAAAGCAGAACAGATCACGAAGAGTTACCAAACCGGTACTGGAAAATTAGAAGTGCTGAAAGGGGTAGACCTGTCTATATCTGAAGGTGAAATTGTGTCCGTTATGGGTCCTTCAGGATGCGGAAAATCAACATTACTGAATATTCTTGGGATTCTGGATAGATCAGATAGCGGGGACCTATGGATAGAAAATAAAAAGGTGAGTGATTTATCGGATGGGGATGTTTCACAGTTGCGAAATAAGTACATTGGATTCGTCTTCCAATTTCATCATTTGTTGCCTGAATTTTCTGTTATCGAGAATCTAATGATTCCTCAGTTGATAAAAGGGATAAATGAAGACGAAGCTAAAGATAGATGTATGAAACTGCTTGAGGTGGTTGACCTTTACAGCCGTTATGATCACAATCCAGCAGAGCTCTCGGGAGGTGAAAGGCAACGGGTAGCGGTACTTCGTGCTCTGGTGAACCATCCCCGACTGGTTCTGGCAGATGAACCCACTGGGAACCTTGACATCGAATCGGGTTTAAAAATAATAAATTTAATCAAGCAAATGAGGGATAGGGATAATAATTCATTCTTAATTGCCACTCATAATCCAGACGTTGCTATTCACTGTGATAGGCATTTAAAATTCAAGGATGGGATTTTGGTGACTGGTGAGCGGTAAGCCTCGGTGTAGCTACGGCGAGCCCTGGTGAATAGTGAGTTGTGAGTGGTGGGTGCCTGCCCTGTGAAATCTGACGGAGGAAGATATTTCACCGGGGGTGAGTGGTATTTTTCATCTTTCAAAATAAATTTCAGTTGAGGTAGAAAAAAAATGAAAGAAAAATTTTCCAAACGTGTACAAACGATTGTGAAACATGCCAAAGAAGAGGCAATTCATCTTGGTCACAGTTATGTAGGATCTGAACATCTCCTATTGGGAATGCTCAAAGACCAAACAGGGAGAGCTGTTCAAATAATTGAAGAATTGGGCTGTGATCTTAAAGAATTACGTTTATTGATTGAGGATATGGTCAAACCTGCTGGTGGAACAACAACATTGGGACATCTACCGTTAACAAGGAGGGCGGAACGTATTTTACGAAATACATTTACAGAGGCAAACAATCTTGGATCACCCGTTGCTGATGATATCCATCTGTTTCTTGCTGTTTTGAAGGAAAATGAAGGTATGGTTTATGAGGCGTTGAATTCATTTCAAATCGATTACGATACCGTTTATGAAATCATTAAAGGGGAAACATCCGAAGCGGAGACTTTCAAAAAAAGACGCTTTTCACCAAAATCTCAGACTCCTGCCCTCGATCACTTCAGCCGTGATATTTCCAAATTAGCCAGGGGAGATAAACTTGATCCTGTAATTGGAAGAGAAGAAGAGATCGAAAGGGTTGGGCAGATATTATGTCGCCGCAAAAAAAACAATCCCGTATTGATTGGTGAACCCGGTGTTGGAAAGACTGCCATTGTAGAAGGGCTAACACAGAAAATCATTGCAAAAGGTGTTCCAAGACTTATGCATAACAAAAGAATTGTGGCTCTTGATCTTGCATCAATAGTAGCGGGGACAAAATATCGCGGGCAATTTGAGGAACGTATTAAAGCAATTTTGGCAGAGTTGGAATCTGTTAACAACATTATTCTTTTTATTGATGAACTTCACACGATTGTAGGGGCGGGGAGTGCATCGGGATCTCTGGATGCTTCAAACATGTTTAAACCGGCACTGGCAAGAGGTGAGATTCAATGTATTGGTGCCACGACTTTGGATGAATACCGAAAATACATCGAAAAAGATGGAGCTCTTGAACGTCGTTTCCAGAAAATCATAATCTCTCCCCCAACAATTAGCGAATCCGTTGAGATCCTGAAAGGATTGCAATCGCGTTATGAAAAACATCACAATGTGAAATATGATAACGAATCCATTGAAGCCTGTGTTGAATTAAGTAATCGATATATAACAGATAAGCATCTTCCTGACAAAGCTATTGATGTTATGGATGAGGTAGGTTCGCGAATTCATATGCTAAATCTTCGTGTGTCGGATGAAATTGTAAATCTGGAACTGGAGATTGAAAAGGTTAGAGCTAAGAAAGAGTCGGTTGTATTCAGTCAACAATTTGAAAAGGCTGCTCATCTTCGGGATATCGAACGAAGTTTGTTGAAAGAGCTTAAGGGGGCTCAAATGAAATGGCAGAAAGAGGAATCAAAAAATATTATTACAGTATCGAAAGATGATATAACAGACGTTGTATCTATGATGACCGGGATTCCAATTTCCAAGGTAGCCGAGAAAGAGTCCAAAAAACTGCTGAAAATGAAGGAAAATCTGAACAGAGTAATTATTGGACAGGATGAAGCTATAGGGACACTTACAAAGTCGATTCAGCAAGCGCGAGCTGGTATTAAAAATCCAAAACAACCCATTGGTGCATTTCTATTTCTTGGCCCCACTGGAGTGGGGAAAACAGAGACAGCAAAAGCTCTTGCCAGATATCTTTTTCCCACAGAAGATTCTCTGGTTAAAATTGATATGAGTGAGTATATGGAACGGTTTGCTGTTTCGCGTTTGATTGGTGCTCCTCCGGGGTATATCGGCTATGAAGAAGGTGGAGAGTTAACAGAACGGATCAGACGTAATCCCTATTCTGTGGTTCTGTTTGATGAAATTGAAAAAGCTCATCCGGATGTATTTGGATTATTGCTTCAGGTTCTTGACGAAGGGTGTCTCACGGACAATATGGGGCGAAAAATAGATTTCAGGAATACAGTCATTATTTTAACTTCAAACATTGGTACTAAAGGGTTTGGCAAAGTGGGAACTTATGGATTCGAGGATACAACCTCAAGATCCTATTACGATAGTGTAAAAGAGAAAATATTAGACGAAGTAAAAACACTTTTCAATCCTGAATTTATCAACAGAATTGATGATACTATCGTCTTCAATCCACTAACAAGGGAAGACGTATTGAAGATTGTAGATTTGGAGTTGCAAAGCCTTCAGGATAACTTATCCTCAAAAAAAATGAAATTAAGTCTCTCTAAGAAAGCCAGGGAATTAATCGTAGACAAAGGATTCAGCGATGAATTTGGAGCAAGACCTTTACGAAGGGAAATACAGACATCAATTGGAGCGCATTTATCTGAGAAGATTTTAAAGGGTGAATTCATAGAAGGGGACAGGATAAAGGTGAATGCAAGGAATAAAAATTTTATATTTAAAAAGATCCCGAAACCGTCATCCCAAAAAGGTAAAATAAAAGTAACTACAAAAAAACACCACACATCAAAATCCTAATTATTCTGTCATCAAGACTTGAATATAGTTGATATTTCTATTTTTTATGACATGTATGCAGACTAATTCATCTGGCACAGTTATTGTACTAAAATCAGTGTAAATTTAAAATTAAACAACAAGGAATTAAAGATAGGAGAGTAAAATGGTTGAACATCTAACTGCAGAGACATTCAAAGAGAAGGTTTTCGATTATCATGAAAGTGAAGAGTGGAAATTCAAAGGTGAAAACCAGCAATTGTTGATTTCTATGCAGATTGGTGTGCCCCTTGCAAAATGGTTGCACCGATTTTAGAGGAATTGGCAAAAGAGTACGATGGAAAGGTCGACGTCTATAAAGTGGATACTGAGAAGGAACAGGAATTAGCTGCTATCTTTGGGATTCGGAGTATTCCGTCTATTCTCTTTATTTCCAAAGGAGGTAAACCTCAGATGGGGACGGGTGCTATGCCAAAGGAATCTTTTGTTCAGATAATTGAAACGGAACTGATGGTAGATGAAATTAATACGGGTGAAATTGCCGAAGCGTAAATATTTTGTTGTTAGTTAATTATAAGGAGGAAATAAGAAATGGCTAAAATTATTGGAATTGATCTTGGGACGACAAACTCGTGTGTCTCAGTGATGGAGGGTGGTGAAGCGAAGATTATCACCAATCCTGAGGGAGGGAGAACGATGCCATCCGTGGTGGCATTTTCCAAAGAGGGTGAAAGGTTAATTGGTCAACCCGCCAAACGACAAGCTGTAACAAATCCTGAAAACACAGTTTTTTCCATAAAACGTTTTATGGGTCGTGAGTATGATGAGGTGAAAACAGAAATGAAGCAGATTCCTTTCAAAGTCTCAAAGGGATCAAAAGGCGGTGTTATGGTTGAAACAGAAAATAAATCATACGGTCCACCTGAAATTAGTGCAATGGTATTACAAAAGTTACGTCAAACAGCCGAAGAGTATCTTGGAGAATCTGTTGCTGAAGCTGTTATAACTGTTCCGGCATACTTTAACGATTCGCAGAGACAGGCTACCAAGGATGCTGGGAAAATCGCCGGTTTACAGGTACGACGGATTATTAACGAACCCACAGCAGCAGCTCTTGCTTATGGATTAGATAAGCGAAAAGAGCAAAAAGTAGCTGTTTTTGACCTTGGTGGTGGCACATTTGATATATCAATTCTGGACATAATGGAGATTGATGGTGAAAAATCCATTGAGGTCAATGCTTCAAATGGAGACGGTCATTTAGGTGGGGATGATTTAGATGAGCGAGTTCTAAATTGGGTTGCTGACGAATTTCAAAAGAGTGACGGAATTGATTTAAGAAAGGATCCGATGGCATTACAGAGGTTGAAAGAAGGCGCTGAAAGTGCTAAGAAAGAACTTTCCAGCTCCAAGCAGACAGACATTAACCTGCCATTCATTACCGCTGATGCATCTGGACCCAAACATCTTAATATATCAATTACCCGTGCGAAATTTGAGGAATTAGTAGATGATCTTATTGACAGAACAAGAAAACCATGTCAACAGGCGTTGAAAGATGCGGGACTGAAACCAAACGATATTAGTGAAATCCTTCTTGTCGGAGGCTCAACAAGAATACCTAAGGTTCAGAGTTTGGTTAAAGAGATATTTGGGAAGGAACCGAGCAAAGGTGTTAATCCAGATGAGGTAGTAGCTATGGGAGCCGGTATCCAGGGAGGAATTCTCGCTGGTGACGTGGGCGATGTTTTATTGCTGGATGTTACCCCTCTTTCCCTTGGAATTGAGACATTAGGTGGTGTATTGACAAGGTTGATTGAGAGAAATACAACGATTCCGACAAAAAAGAGTCAAATATTTTCTACCGCTGCAGATAATCAGACCTCTGTTGAGATTCATGTCCTTCAGGGTGAGCGTGAAATGGCAGTATATAATAAAACAATTGGGAGATTTCATCTGGATGGTATTCCTCCCGCTCCTCGAGGAATTCCTCAAATTGATGTCAGTTTTGACATTGATGCTAATGGAATACTTCACGTTGCTGCAAAGGATAAAGCGACCGGGAAAGAGCAGAGTATCCGTATAGAATCGTCTAGTGGAATTACAGATGAAGAGATTGAAAAGATGGTATCGGATGCCAAGAAACACGAGACTGAGGATAAGAAGAAGCGGGAAGAAGTGGACTTAAAAAATCAGGCAGATCAACTTGTTTATCAGACTGAGAAGAATTTGAAGGAATTCAAGGATAAACTCGGTGATAACGAGCAGAAACGACTGAAAGATGCCGTAGAAAAATTGAAAACAGCCAGTGCAGGTGCAAATGTGGATGATATGCGAAATACTATGGATGAATTGAATAAAGTATGGAATGAATTAGCAGAAAAGATGTATGCCTCAGCACAACAGCAAGAACCGCCGAAGACTGAAACGAAAAAGAAGGCTGAAGAAAAAGAGGAAGGTGAAATTGAAGACGCTGATTTCGAAGTGGTAGATTAAATCTTTAACTGAATTACCAAAAGAGGTGGGGATCTACATAATCTCCACCTCTTTGTTTTTGGAACCAGGATGTATTAAATTTGTTCATAGAGAAGAGTATGCATCGTAAAAAATTCATCGCTGTACTGATATTAACACTTTTCCTGATATTAATTATTGGGGCGGTGTTAATTATTATCTTCGAACCATCATTATGGGTGGATGAAATCGTGACGTATATCAATACTCGTATTCTTGAAAAAAATGGCTGGGTTCTTACAACAGGTGAATTGCAAGGACCTTTAACATCGAGTGTAGAAATTGATAATGTATGGCTAAAAAAATTAGATGGATCAATGGACATCTACTGCAAGAAGATGATGTTGAATCTTGATATTCCAAAAGTGTTGATAGGTCAATGGGCGGTAAGTACCTGTCAAATTGATAATGCTTGGATTAAAACAAAAACGCCCGCATGCAAAAAAACAGTTGATGAGATAATATTTGTTAAGACACTGATCAATAAAGAATTTCATATAAATGAATTAATGGTGAATAACCTTACTATTTTTCAGGGAGAGGAAAATCTTAATTTATATACAATCAATTTTGAAGGCTCTCTAAAAACTTCAGATGTAGCTTTGATTTTTTCACCCTGTGAGATAGATCTTTTTGACATTAAAATTAATCAAGATTATCATCTGTCTGCTAATAGGATTGAGATCACATCGATTGGAATTGTTATTGATGATGCAGAGGGTATCATAGATGACATCCATTTCTTTGGCAATATGATGATTTCCCTCGTGCCGGAATTCAGTTTGAATATGGATGCTCAGATTAAAAGTTTTCCTTATCAGCAATATGTAACGCAAGACATCAGCAAAATAATAAAAGCAGAGACAGTTGATCTCGATGTAAAGCTTAACTCAGATTTGATTCAAACGGAGATGGAAGGAACTATTATTGATGGAGAGACGGAATCAAAGATTGCTCAATTTTTATTTGATTTGTACAGGGAGGAAGATAGTATTACTTTGACAAAGAGCAACATTGATTTGGGATACTGTTCATTGTCTGGAAATGGCTCTTTGATATCTGATCGTCAACTAACCTTACGGATGAACTTGGATAAATTTGATTTAGGGAATATAAAACCCTCTCTTTCATCGAACTTTTCAGGATCAATAAAAATTGAAGGGGAATTGGATGGAACTCGTATAGATACATTGACTGCTAATTTAAATTTAAATGGTGAAATCTCTGAGTTCGATTATCCTGTTAATATTTCCGGAAATCTTGAATATGCCGACAAAATTTTGTCTATTATTGATTCTCTTCAGGTTGAAGTTGAAGATGGAGGAGTTACAGTTTCTGGCTACTTCAATTTAGAGAAAGAATGGATGGCGCTCAATTTAAGAGTTGAAGATGACACAATGAGGTGGATGGGCTGGGTTACCGGTGTAGATTCCTTTGGTGGGAAGATAGAAGGAATAGTTAAAATTGACGGATACTGGAAGGATCCTTCGCTGAGTGGACATTTGACACTAATGGATGGAAATATCCTCTCAGGAAATATTGGTTCACTTTCTTCTTCTTTTAGAATTAGTTCTGTTCTATCCAAAAGAATGGGCGCCATTAAACTTGTTATGAATCAGGGGGAATATGCTCGCCAGGCGATTAGTAAAGGAATAATCGATATTTATCTTGAGGGAGATACCGTTCATATAGGAAATTGTCGATTGGAAAACAGTGAGGATTATTGTGTACTTTCAGGAAAATTAATAAACAATAATCAATTTGTTATGGATCAATTTCAGCTCTTTTATAAAGGGCAATATATTATTAGTATGGATCAATTTAGCATATTCAAGGAAGGATCTCAGATTTGGACTGAACCGAATTTATTTCAAGTAAATGAAGGGACAGTAGATGCCTCAATAACAGTTTCAGATGGTTCTCTGGAAAGTGTGGAGCTTAAGGCATCCAACTTAGAGTTAAGTTCACTGCGCACTGTTTTTAATGTTGATTATCCCCTGGCAGGGCGTATGTTTGGTCACTTTAATGTGAGTAATCGTGAGGGAAAAATTGAGGGCAATGGTGAATTAGTCTTAAAAAGTGGGTATTGGAAAGAGATTGAATTTGATGATTTTCAGGTAACAGCTAGTTTGAAAGATAGTGTCTTATTTTTTGATGAAGTGTCGTTTTTAGGGATTGATCAGTCATCGTTTCGATTCAACGGATATGTAACAGTTTTAAATGATGAATCTCGTCATGGTTTGACTGTTTCTCCAGGTGGTGAGATAAGTATTGCCAGTGAAGTTCGAAATTTTGATTTGAGCAAGTTATCGGAATATTATCCGGAATCTTGGTCAATTAGAGGTAGAGCAAGTGGAAGTTTTGTTATGTCTGGTACGGCGAAAAGTCCTGAAGCAGTCTACGATTTCGTTATCCTTGAGCCAAGATTCAGTCGAATAGCTGGAAGAAAAATTACAGGGAGAGGAAGATACATTGATAGAAGATTGTATTTTGAAGATCTTGAGGGCAATACAGATACAGGTAATTATTGGGGGGAGGGATATCTACCTTGGGATTTAGCTCTTTCAGGCACTAGGAGTAGTAGATTCCCCGAAGATGATCCGGTTTCATTGCATTTTTTTGCCAAAACGAGAAGTATCGATTTTTTAACTCCATATCTCACTTCCGTTGATTCCATAACTGGTGACATAAAAATTGAACTTGATATCACAGGAACTCCTAAAAAGCCCATTCGAAATGGCAATTTTATTATCGAAGATGGAACAGTTTATGCCTTTTTATTAGATCAAGCGATAACAAATGTAAATGGTAAAGCCATATTAACAGATAACAAATTCATCATTGATGAATTATGGAGTGAGAGTCACCCCCCGGTTGATTCTCACTGGGTAGAAACACTAAAGTCTAACATTTCAGACCTGTCTGGTGGAGTATTTTTTAAAAGGAAGAGTCAAGAAGATGATTTTAACATAAAAATCACCGGCAGTATGGATATGACCAAATTTTTGGAACCCAATCTGGCTTATCTCATTACTGGGAAAAATGTCTATATTCGGACATTGCTTGGGGAGATTGAAGGGATCACTGACCTTGAGTTATCTGTTACTGGAAAAGATACGATAAATATTAAAGGAGACATCATTCCTCACGAGGCAGTTTTACGTATGGAGTTTGCTGGGAGGGGTGATTATGATAAAATACCCAGAAAGGGGAGAGTTATCCCACGTTATCAACTACACTTTCCTATCGCGGGTAACCTGTATCTTAGAAATAGCCAGGTGGACGCTGAACTGGATGGAAATATGTCAATGTTTAAGACGGGAAGTAAACCCTACCAATTTTCTGGTGAATTGAACATTGTTAAAGGAAAATTCTATTATTATTCTGATGTTTTCGATATCCATGAGGGTTATCTTTCATTTGATCCAACCGAGTTTAATCCCCAATTGGATATCAGAGCATCTACAGAAATTTCTGGAGTGGATATCAACGTTTATCTTATCGGCGATTTGAAGGAGCCGACTCTCATCATAGAGGATAGTGAACAGTTTTACAGCCAGAGTGACCTTCTCCAACTGTTGACGATTCAGAAACGTCTGGAAGAACAGGACATTACTTCGGAGGGATTAAAAGATCAATCAATCAATGTTTTCGGTTCAATTCTTGAAAATGAATTTGAAAAGAATTTTGGTCGTATAAGCGGATTTGACACCTTTGAAATTGAGGGAACTTCCACTTTATTAAGTAAATCAAAGGACAGTGATCTCTCTGTCGAACTTGGTAAGCGAGTATCAAATAGTCTTTATTTAAGTTATAAACGCAGTTTTTCCCTCACTGATCCAGATCAAGTTGGAATAGAATATAGGGTAAATCGTAATATATCCTTTATAGGAAGTTATGACGAAGAAGGACAGGTTTATCTCAAATACCGTCTCAAATATCAATATTGATCCATCAAAAGTCAGACAGGCTTCGTCAAAGTCCGGACAGGTCCAGCCAGGCTCCCGACTGGTTCCGTCAGTAACCGGACAGGTTTTGATCAATAAAATATTTCTTTTCCTTATTCTTCTCATTTTTTCTGTTGTATTTGTCATACAGGGACAGATTACCACAAAAAAATACTATGTTGAAAGCATCCATTTTGTAGGGAATAATTCTCTTTCTACATCAAAACTTCGACGAGTTATTAAATTAAAAGAACCGCGTTTTCTCCAATATGTTGAATTTAATCGTCGGTCTCTAAAACTCGATGCTTTAACCATTAAAAATTATTACTCCTTTGAGGGGTATTTACAGGCCAGGGTAGAGGAATTCTTTGAAATTGCCGAGGATGGTGGTATCGTTATATATTTTAGAATTAATGAGGGTACCAGGTCATATCTAAGGAGTGTGCAGATCGAGGGGAATGAATCAATTCCAGAAAGACGTATAAAAAAAATTCTTGAATTAAAAATAAATAAACCCTTCAATCCTATAGTGATGAGACAAGGCTACCGTGAACTGGATAAAGAATATAGAAAGATTGGAAGGCTACATACATCAATTGAGGAGGAATATTTTGTCACTGAACAGATAGATTTAAGATTGATGGTTAAAGAAGGACCAATTATGGAGATTGACACAATTCTTATTGATGGATTAGTTAGAGTTGAACCATCTATGATTTACCGTGAATTGGTATTTTTTCCCCAAACAGTATATAATGAAAATCTAATTGAGTTATCCCAGAGACGGTTATTTGAAACCGGGCTATTTTCGATTGTGAATATATTTCCAATTGATAGCCGTAAAGGCGGTGAGAGTGTGGATATTCATATTGATGTAAAGGAATTTGAGCCTAGAGGGTGGTTATCTGAAGGCGGATTTTATCCAATCCAACCTTTAAGTGAAGGTGCTGAACCAACAGCTGGAATAGGGGCAACAATTGAGTGGCGACATCGAAGCTTGTTTTCAAGTAGAACAAGATTTAGTGTGAAAGGATCATTCGAGATACCTATAACAACATTTAAAGAAATGATAACCAATCAGGTACTACGTTTTGAAACAACCTTTTCTCGGTTATGGATTGGACGATTAAGAGTACCTAACTCTCTCAGGATATTTTTTGAACGTTTTCCTAGATTTATCCTTGCAGAAGAAACGTTTAATCGATATGGTGTTGAGTGGGATTATCTGCACAAGTATTCCGACGAATCAATCTTAAAAGGTGGTATAAAGTGGATTAAAATACAATCCAGTGATACATCAAGAGTTGAAAATGAACAGGAAAGGAGTTTCAGGATATCCTATCGTTACCGAAATGTTGATAACCCTATTTATCCAAAAACAGGGATGATTGTGTCCTTTGAGCCATCACTTGTGGGGGCATTTTTAGGAGGATCCCGGGATTATTATCGTGCTGAGATTGAGTTACGTAAATACACATCTATCTGGTCATCCTGGGTATTTGCATTCAGGTCAAAGATAGGATGGATGGCAAAACTCACTCAAACGTCATCTCAAATCCCAGATTACGATCTATTTTATCTCGGCGGCAGCACAAGCTTGAGAGGATGGGAATCGCAAATGTTCATCAGCGATGAGAGTGATCCAAAAGGTGGAACTCTGAAAGTATTAATGAATTTAGAATTCAGAATTCCAATCTGGTGGCGGCTCGGTATGGATCTGTTTGTTGAAGGAGGTATATTAGCCAATAACGAAAACGAGTTTTGGGATCAATTAAACGAGTGGAAAAATGGGACAGGTTGGAACTATGGAGTAGAGATTACTGTTTCTACCCCCTTTGGACCCATCAGATTCTGTTATGCCAAACAAATGAATAAACCTAAAATGAAAGGTATGCCCTTTCTTGGACTCCTATATGCCTTTTAATCAAGATAAGGATATTTCTGTTTTTCTGGAGGAACATTTGAATAAATTGACCGTTATGAAATGAAAAGTTCCATTTTTAATGTTGGAGGAACACCACCTGACTGTTAAATTTTCGCCACTTTTTAAGAAAAAAAGAGGAGGTAAATCGTGAGAAAGTTACTTTATCTAATTTCTTTGATATTGATAATTGTATCTGGATGTTCAAAAACTGATACAGCAGATACAGCAGAAGGGTTATTAAATCGTGCTCAATCATCCATTGATGAAGGAGAATACAGTAAAGCGATAACGCTGCTGAGAGATCTTATAAAAACCTATCCACAGGCAGCTGAGACTCCTCATGCTCAGTATCAGTTAGGTTACATCTATATGGCACACACAAAAGATTTTGGTCAAGCGATCATTGAATACCGCAAGGTGGTTGATGGTTATCTTGATTCAAAAGTTGCTATGAACGCTCAGTTTACGGTGGGATATATTTATGCCAATTACTTAAATGATCTGAATGCTGCAAAGTTGGAATATGAAAGATTTATCGAATTGTATTCAGGCAAAGCGGATGAAGGGCTGTTACAATCTGTAGAATTTGAGTTAAAATATCTTGGGAAAAATATTAACGAGATTCCTGAATTAGACAATATATCATCCTAACTTGATTAATTCATCAGCCACAAAGTCACACCAGCCCGCCCTCCCGACTGGTCGCCCGCCTGACATCTTTCGGGCAGGGGGGCTGGCGGGAAGACACAAAGTCTTTATTAATAAAGTGTTAAAATAAAAGAAGGACTAATGGATTTATGCTCAATATTCCGTCATTTGTTGTTACAGTAAATTCCATATTATCAATTTCTTTTAGTGACTTAGTGCCTTGGTGGCGAATTTTTCAGATAAAGTAAATTATAGTATTAAACTAAAGATGACAGAATTTAGCTTAACAGAGATCAACGAAAAAATTGCAAGAGAATCGGTTTTTATTGATCCATTGATGTCCAGCATTGAGGAGGTCATTGTTGGTCAGAAAGATATAGTAACAAAAATTCTAATCGGAATCCTGTCGAATGGTCACATCCTTCTTGAAGGAGTACCAGGGTTAGCCAAGACCACTATTGTCAGAGTCGTTTCACAATTAATTGAAACCAAGTTTCAGCGTATCCAGTTTACTCCTGATATGTTACCGGCTGACTTGTTGGGTACGCTTATTTATAATCAAAAAACCGGTGGATTTGAAACGAAAAAGGGACCTATTTTTGCTAATATCATCCTGGCTGATGAGATTAATCGAGCTCCAGCGAAAGTCCAAAGTGCACTGCTTGAAGCTATGCAGGAACGTCAGATAACAATTGGTGAGAAGACATTCGTCCTGGATGATCCATTTCTCGTATTTGCCACACAGAACCCCATTGAGCAGGAAGGAACCTACCCCCTCCCGGAAGCTCAGGTGGATCGTTTTATGTTAAAGCTCAAGATAGATTATCCATCAAAAGGCGAAGAGATGCAAATTTTAAAGAGGATGGCATATACGGATATTTCTATCAATGTAACATCGGTAATCAAGCCTGAGACCATTCGAAAAGCTCGTTCTGTTGTAAACGAGATTTATATGGATGAAAAGATTGAGAAATACATTATTGATCTGGTAATGGCTACTCGAAATCCTGAGGATTATAATCTTGGAGAAATTAAAAACCTGATTGCCTATGGAGCATCGCCAAGGGCTTCTATGTATCTTGTACTCGTATCAAAATCCAGAGCTTTTCTCCAGAACCGAGGTTATGTAGTACCTGAAGATGTACGTTACGTCGGGGAAGATATTCTCCGCCACAGAATCATTCCTACCTATGAGGCAGAAGCTGAAGAGGTTACCTCCGAAGATATCATTCAGCGGCTCTTTGAAACCATTCAGGTTCCGTGATTTTCCTGCATGATTCCCAAAGAGATTCTTAAAAAAGTCCGTCACATAGAAATCCGTACCCAGCACCTTGTGAATAATATTTTTGGCGGGGAATACCACAGCGTTTTTAAAGGCCGTGGGATGACTTTTTCAGAGGTGCGGGAATATCAGCCGGGAGATGATATTCGCCTGATTGATTGGAATGTAACGGCTCGCTTTAATTCACCGTACATCAAGGTGTTTGAAGAGGAGAGGGAGTTAACGGTCTATATTCTCTATGATGCCAGCCGGTCTGGTCATTTCGGTTCACTTCATCAGTTAAAATCTGAAGTAGCAGCGGAAATTGGTGCTGTTCTTGGTTTTTCTGCCATAAAAAATAATGACAAAGTAGGATTGCTGATTTTTACTGACGAGGTTGAACGATTCATTCCCCCGAAAAAAGGGTCTTCGCACGTCCTGCGGGTGGTTCGAGAATTGTTATATCATAAACCGGAAGGGTCGGGAACAAATATTGACAAGGTGTTAGAATACCTGTTAAGGGTTGCTTATCGTCGGAGTGTGGTCTTTTTAATATCAGATTTTCTTGATGTTAAATTCAAGAAGGTTCTTCAGGTTACCAATCAGAAACATGACGTTGTGGGACTTATGGTTTATGATCCAAGGGAAATGGAACTTGAAGATGTAGGACTTGTAAAGGTTCATGACGCTGAAACAGGAGAATTATTCTGGTTGGATTCTACCAATGCTGAAACCCGAAAGGAGTACCGGGAAAGTATGATGGCTCGTTTTGAATCCTTCAAGAAGGAATGCGACCGTATGAAATTTGATCTAATTCCCATTCGACTAGGTGAAGATTATGTTGAACCTCTGATGAATTATTTTCGAATGAGGGAGAAACGTTTTTAACACAAATACAGACATTGAATCTGTTAACTTATTGGGTTCTTCACAATATCCCGTACCTGAATGATCCGTCAAAGGCCGAACAGGCACAGCCAGGCTCCCGACTGGTTCTGTCAGGCTCCCGACTGAGAGAAATGAATTTGTATTCAGAAATAGTC